>JASFVS010000057.1:0-12142 GCA_050049715.1 Phycisphaerales bacterium | reverse complement strand
CCGTATCAATCGCAATCTTACTACCGAACCCCGGCGTCTCATTGCTCGCAAGCACCTTAAAGCCGAGAAACTTCTCACACCCGCCGTCAACCGCAATTACAAGCTTAATTTTATCTGCAAATCCCGCCCCAACCGCAACGAATGCAAAGCCGATACTTTTCCCATTCTCATCAAGCGCTTTATATATATCTGTCGTTTCTATTTTTCCTTTATCGCCCCTTATCTCTACCTTTTCAGCGGCCACTTGAAAATCTTTGGCCTGCCCGATGAGTGATTTCATCAGGTTATCGAGCTTGTCCTTTTCGTTCTGTTTAATCCGCGGCTCCAAAGACGCATTCGCAACCGCTATCAGCAGCCCGAACGCAAACGAAGCCGCAATTAGAAGCCAACTCTGCTGAACAAAATATTTTATCTTACCCACCGGGTTTACCTCCCGCGGGAATCCGCTGGAATAATCTGTCAATCAATGGAGTCACCGCATTCATTAAAAGAACAGAAAACATCACGCCTTCCGGATATTCCCCAACAATCCTTATAAGCATCGTCAGCGTCCCGACTCCTATACCGAAAAGCCACATTCCCCTGCGCGTCAACGGCGCTGTCACCGGGTCTGTCGCAATGAAAAATGCACACAGTAGCATGCCGCCGCTTGTCAGATGGAACCACGGCGGGACATACGCATCCGAATTTATCAAATATGCAATTCCTGAAAATATAAAAGCAGAAAGCAAAACTGCCAACGGAATATGGAGATTTATAGTCTTTCTGAACAGTAAATACAATCCGCCAAACAATAAAGCAATCGCGCTCGTCTCTCCCAGACAACCGCCAACATCTCCGGTAAACGTATGCAATAAAAGCTCATCATCGTAATCTCCGGCATTATAACCGTCAGATTCGCCTTTGCTCTTTATTGCCTGCTTACTCCAGGCCAGCGGCGTCGCCTGTGTACGCGCATGGACAAGTCCTTCCTCAGTCACTGATTCGATTCTATTATCCGGGTCGATTGCTGTGGTTGTCGAATCTATTGTTGCCGGTACCATCCAAGTCGTCATCAATACCCCGAAAGACGCCGTCAGAAACGTCCTTCCCGCCATAGCAGGATTGAAAATATTCGCACCCAGCCCGCCAAACACCATTTTACCGATTGCAATCGCAAAAGCACTGCCTATCACCGCCGCCCAGACAGGCAACCCCGGCGGAAGCGATAACGCAAGAATTATCCCCGTCACGACAGCACTGAAATCATCCAAAGAATTGGTTTTCTTTCTAATAACATTACAAAGCCACTCCGTCGCAACCGATGAAACAACACAAACACCAATTAAAATAAGCGCATGAATACGGAAATAATACCCCGCCATCGCCATCGCCGGCACCAAGCCGATTATAACATCTATCATAACGCTGCGCGTCGAAAGATGCTTACTGATATGCGGTGCATTCGAAACTGTTATTTTACTTAGCATATTTTAGCTCTGCGCTTTTAATCCTCGGTCTCACACGAGGCGTCTGTAATCAACTATCCCGGTATTTTCTTCTTTTGCCTTGCAAGAAAGATTTTACCCGTCTTGATATAACCCGTTATCTCGATATTGGCCGGGCAGACATAGCTGCAACAACCACACTCTATACATGCACTTATATAGTATTTATCCGCCACGTCTAAGAGATTGTGTTTAACCGCATGTGCGATTTTAGTCGGGTTCAAATTCTCCGGGCACACCTCTAAACATCTCCCGCAGCGAATACACGGCGTCTGGCGTCCCTCGAATTTCGCTCTGCCCACCTGCTCTTTCGTTAATACGGTTATCGCATTAGTCGTTTTCGTAATAGGCGTCTTCAAATCGGCAATCGCAATCCCCATCATAGGCCCACCCAGAATAACTTTCGCGCACCTCTCCGTCACTCCCTTGCAAAATTCAAGAAGGTCCTCAACCAGCATCCCTATCGGAACATAATAATTGCCGGGCTTCGCAACGGCTTCTCCCGTAACAGTCACGACCCTGTGCGTCAGCGGCAAATCATTAACAACCGCCTCTGCGATTGCCGTCGCCGTTGCAACATTAAGCACAACCACCCCAATCATAGGAGGAATACCACCGGTAGGCACGTTCCTTTTCAATACCGCTCTTATAAGCTGCCTTTCACCGCCCTGCGGATACTTTGTCTTAACCGGCACAATCCTGATGTCACTTTTATTACCGAAAGTCCCAAGTGTCGCTTCCATAGATTCAATCGCTTTCGGTTTATTGTCCTCTATTGCAATCATTACCCGCGAACATCCTGATGCTTTTCGCGCAAGCTTAACGCCCGCAATAATCTCTCTGGTATATTCACGCATAATACGGTAATCGCAGGTAATATAAGGTTCACACTCGCAGCCGTTAATAATCAATGTCTCTTTAGGCAGCCTCGGATTAGGTTCAATCTTAACTCTCGTCGGAAATCCCGCACCACCCATACCAACTATACCCGCCTTACGAACAGCCTCGCATATCTGCTCCGCCGAATAGTTATTCTCATTGAAATCATCCGGCAATTTAAAAAACGACCGCCTTACAGGATGATTGGGCAAAACCTCTATCACCATCGCCATACCCCGCCCAAGAACCGCATGAGACCGCAGCGCAATCTCCTTCACTTTTCCCGTAACAGGGGAATGAACAGGCGCTGACACGAAGGCATCGCTGTCACCAATCATCTGCCCGGCCTGAACAACATCTCCCTTCCTGTTCAAAGGCCTGCAAACCGCTCCGATATGCTGGCTGAGCATCACGGCAACTTCTTTGACGGGAGGCCCGGCTTCTATTACAGCGTCGCGCGTAATACCTTTTTTCTCCGGAGGGTGTGCCCCACCGGGAAAAGAATACCTGCCTCTAATCTCGATGCTCATATAATAAATCCGACTCTAACCGGTCTGACGCGATTGCCTGTTAATCATTTTTATAATGAAAACAAAGACAATCGTCACTATTAGAGCTATCAATAAACATAAAACCGTCCGAATGCGCTCGCTGTTCACTGCCTGGGCCAATATCCCTTCAAAAACCGCCAGCGAAGCGATAAAAACCACAATCGGCAAAAGAAAAGCAAAAACAACCTTAACAACAACCGAAGGCCCCCCATTCTCCCCCATCTGCCTGTAAGCCTCCTTGCAGTCGTGCTTTTGGTAACAATCTTGACAGATTTTCTGCTCGTCCATGGTTTTTACTACTATCTATAATAAACAAAACTTATAATATAGATAACTAAGTTTTTCAATCAGAACTTTTAATATTTTTTATATTATTATGGCCGCGAAATTCAGACTCTTAACACTATACTTAGCTTTTTGTTTCTGCACAGGCTGCGCAGTCAACCCTATTACCGGCCAAAACGAGTTCATGCTCTTTCCTGAAAGCCAGGATTTCGAAATAGGCCGCACATACGCTCCTGAGTTTGAGGAGGAATTAGGCGGCAGAATCGAAGATGACAATTTACAAAACTACATTGACTCCGTCGGCCAAAGAATCACACGCTTCACCCACAAACCAAACTGGGAATATCATTTCGTCGCATTAAAGCACAACTCTATAAATGCCTTCGCCTTACCAGGCGGCTATATCTTTATTACAAAGGGAATGCTCGAAAAACTCGAAACAGAAGCCCAGCTTGCCGCAGTATTGGCCCACGAAACAGTACACGTCATCGCAAGAGACACATCAAATGCCATAAGCAAGCACGTCGGTGTAGGTATCTTACTTACCGCCGCCATACCTGAAGTCGCCACCTCCAAAGAATCCGCACAAGGCGCTTTCGCTGCGGCACAGGTCATACAGCAAATAATCGCCCTCCAATACAGCAGGCAGGACGAACGCCAGGCCGACATGGGCGGCATAGATTATATGGTCGCTGCCGGCTATAATCCTACCGGCATGGTCGAAACAATGCAGATGCTCGAAAAAGAAAGCAAAGTCAGAGAGGTCGAATTTCTTTCGAGCCACCCTTCCCCGCAAAACCGCGTAGCTTACCTGTCGCAGAAAATTCAATCCCGCAACTACCCCCTCTCGGATTTAAAAATCGGCAAAGACACCTACCAAGCCACTATCCTCGATCGCCTGCCCAATCTTCCGGATGAAAAATCTCCCCTTGACCATTTACCCGACAAGCCGTTCACCCCGTGAGTTTACCCTGTGGGATAAAGCAACACCATCCCTGCAACAAAAACCGCTTAATATCTCCTGCTGTATTACCTGCTGAGCTATCTAACGTTCAGATTAAAACTCTCCGAATGACTGTTAAACTCCGGAGCGTACATACACTGGATACTGGCAATGCCTGTCTGATATTCTCCCTTGTGCTGGACACGGGTACTATACTCGAAGACATACACGCCCTTGGGCAGATAGTCCATGAAAAAGTGCGACGCGGTGTCACGCGTACTCTCATAGTAGCCCAAGCCATCCTGATACCGGTAGCCACTGATGACATTGACCGGCTCGGTTCCGCTTCCCCGCTGGTCTTTAAGATGGACATATTCCATATCACGGTCAACACGCAATTCGATGCGTACGACCAGTTCATCACCCACATCAAGCGACCCCTCCACAGGATAAAGCACCTGGCCCTGATCGGTATTGCGTTTTACGTAAATGGTTTTAATAAGTTGCAGCGGCGTGCCCTCGTATGGTGTAACTTTGCTCATGTCCTCAAGATACTGCCAGTGCACACTGCCCCAGCTGACTCCCTCGTCAACCTTCCTTACCGTAATCATACCCATGTCCGGTTCGATCTCTTGGCGGATGAAACGCTCTTCATAGAATCCGGTACCCGCTTCGACCTGCTCGGGCTGAATCCATTCACCTCCCAGCGCCACTTCGACAAGAGCGTTAGAGGCAAGATAATCGGTACCTCTAAGAAGCAAACCATAAATAGCATCGGCCGTAGCCTTAGTGGTCTTCCAATCCTGGGTCTGTTTTTGTTTAAGCAGCCAAACTCTGCAATCTTCGACCGCCTGCGCATCGCCTGAGACTTCGTCAAAAGCCTCTATCATCAGTGCCTGCGTTTCGATGGGCGCATGATACCACCACCAGCTGCGCTCAAGGTCACGCCAGTACATTCCGAGTTCTTCATCGGTGACACTATGCTCCCGGATGGATTGCATGATATCATGCGGGGTTTGCTGGTCGCCGAAACGTTTTAAAGCAATAGCCAGATGGGCCTGAGATTGGCGCCAAAGCTGGAGCCAGTACTGACGTGCCTGGTCGAGCCAGAAATTAAGGGCCTCTTGGTATTGTTCATCCACGGGCTTATCGTCCAGGAAGAAGCTGCGCCCGTACAGATAAAGTGCTACCGTGGAGCTAAGGTGGTTCTGGTCTGGGTCGCTGTATCGGAGTATCCAGTGGTATCGCTCGTCCATCCAGCTATCTAATGCATCTAACGCTTTAATTGCACAACTGACGTCTATCTGTCGGACCCCCAGGTGACGCAAACGACCGAATCCCGTAGTTATATAGAGCGTAATGTATTCATTACCACGACAGCCCGGGAACCAGGGCCACAGGCCGCTTCCCAACTGCATCTGTTCGAGTTGAAACAAGGCACGCGAAGTCTCATCGTTGAGCCGGTTCTCA
The DNA here is from genome assembly GCA_050049715.1 of Phycisphaerales bacterium. Taxonomy (GTDB): domain Bacteria; phylum Planctomycetota; class Phycisphaerae; order Sedimentisphaerales; family Anaerobacaceae; genus NIOZ-UU13. The sequence continues at coordinate 6,527 of JASFVS010000057.1, read as the reverse complement.
TCGAACAGAATACCCACGTTCCTGCGTGCCTGCGACTCCGATATGGCCTGTCTAAGCCAGGGTGTCTCTTCTAAAGTCACGGCCTTGAGGTCTTCGTTCTGCTCCAGCGGGCTGTCTAAGGCCGGTGTAGCCTTCCACTGGTCAAAAACACGCCGAATATCCGGGTCTGAATTGGCTATGAAAGAAGCCAGTGTATTAGCATAGAGCCGGTTAAAGATTTGTTCACTGCATTGATACGGATATTCCATCAGATAGGGTAAAGCCATGACTGCATACCATGCAGGTTGAGATACCATCTGTACGGTGAGGCTCTGGTGACGCAGAGTATCCGACTGGCCTGAATTGAGCAACTTGGTGAACTCGAATTCCTTCGTTTGAGGGCCGCGTATAGGCAGAGGCAGGGATTCAATCACGAGAATCCGCCGGCTAAGTACAGGCAGATATCCCTCTTCTCCGTCACTAAGTCTGCGTGAGGCGCCCACCGCTCTATACGTGAGAAAATCACATCCATCGGGTATAGTTAGCCGCCATGAGTACGTGCGGGATTCCATGCTGGGTACGTCGAAGGACTGCTCCGGAGATTGATTACCTAATACCTCGTCACGGGATTCAAGAGTGCGCGCATCGGCTAATGTAAGGCTCACCGTGCCTGTCTGCCGGGCGGCGGATTGGTTGGTGACCTTGACTGTGAACTCAATGACGTCCCCTTCTCGCACGAAACGCGGAGGATTGGGCTCGACCATCAGCTCTTTGGCCGTGACGGTTGTATCTGTTAAGAAACCACTGCGCAGTTGGTTGTCGTGCGCAAAACCTAAGAACCGCCACTCGGTCAGGGCTTCGGGCATGGTAAACTCTATCCTGACCATACCTTCGGAATCCGAGACAAGATGCGGGAAAAAGAACGCTGTTTCGTTGAGGTTCTCGCGTGTCGGTATCTTGTCAATGTCCGTATCGGCTGTGGGGGAAGGTTCCGCATCAGACCACTCTTGCTGGGCGCCTGACCCGTCTTCATCTTCCGAATAACCGGCCGGTACCGCTCTTCCTCTTGAGGGTATTCCCGGGACCGGGGCGAAGCCGCCGGAATAGCCGTAGTTAACAATCTCATTAGGAAATCGACGATAGGTCAACACTGCACTAATATAGTCAACACTCCATTCACTAACAACAGTTCTAAACGAGTGTGAGCTGTTCTCAAATTGGCTGGACAATCGGCTCGTTTCACTGCGAAAGACATTGAAATTTTGTATCCAGTTGTGTTGCAGGTACTGGTCCAGAGATGCGTCGTACACTCCTGCTACCATCTCAGCAATGGCGCTTCTCGCATCCGGCCCTGTGATTATCGCCGTCCACGTCTCTTCCTGCCCCGGTTCCAGTAAAGACCTGAAGTGCTCCCACCGGATGGTCAGTTGCTTATTTGTCCAGGGAACGTTCACAATTTTCTCGTTCAGATACGCCCGGTTCTCGCGTACGTACGTGACACGCAAAGTAAACCCGCCGCGCATATACTCGGTAACCTCCTGCTCAATTAACTCCTGAGTCTGGTCCGGGTCTGTCCACCACGCCCGCAGAACTTCGCCGCGGCACTCCAGTTCCACAAATGCCCGGCCTGTGTCATATCCTGTCCCCCACAGGGCCACAAACGATTCACCCGGCTCAACGGACCACGCAGGTGCGGCTAAGTAGTTGCCCACACGCACACCAAATTTTTGAGCCTGGGGTTCCACCACGTGAATAGTGTGTAGCGCAGTGACCGATTTACCGAAACGGTCTTGAGTGTGCAATATCGCACGATAAATTCCGGCCTCCAGTTCAAGCGGTAGCGTGACATAGCCGTAAGCGTTGGTCTGAAATGGATGTTCACCGATAAGGTCCATCAGCTCCCAGGTATTCGGGTCGGATGCATCCGGCTGTGAACCTGTCGACTCCAGTGGGACACGAATAACCCTGTCCGGCTGATTTAAAGTATAAACCTTGACTACACCTTCGGCAGGCTCAGGCTCGCCATCAATGGATTCGGTCGTGACGATCAGCTCCACCGGTTCATTCGGCGTCTGCCAGGTGTTTACATTAATGGTAGCCTTCAGTGCGGTATATCCGGCGCGCACGGTGCGTTCTGCCGAGCGTGTTTCACCTGTGGTATCGGTCACATCTGCGTGGACCGAATATTCGAATATCGGCTCATCTTCCTCCGGAATAGACAAATCCGGCTTGGCTGTGAAGAGGATTGAAAACGAGCCGTCCGTTCCTGTGATTGCAGTTCCATGGGCAATAGCCTGCGATTCTGATGTCGGATAACCCCAGCGTCTCCACCAGCACCAAGCAGGAAACCGCACCTGCCGTACAACGCGCCAGGCGACCTCGGCCCCACCAATAGCGGCGCCGGTATATGCCGTGGCTTTACCCGGCACGACAACTTCAGTGTCGAGCCTGGGCGCCTCTGTCGGTGGTTGGAGCTCAACTCGGAATTTGGGCCGCTTGTATTCCTCTACATTGAAGTATGCAAATCCCCATTGTACGCCCCCCCGGGGAACAGTAGGCCCATCCTGAGCTGTTAGTGACATCCGGCCCATTAAACGGTCTCGAGGCGCCGTAAAGCTGCCGCTGAAAGAGCCGTAATCGTTGCATTGACGTTGATGACTGGCAATCTCCTCACCGTTAACATCTTTGAATACAATAGTCATTTGCCTGCCGGCCAAAGTTTGGTAATTGTCGCTAGCTGGGTTCGAAGAGATACATATGCCCTTGTAGTGGATAGTCTGGCCCGGGCGGTAGAGCGACCGGTCGGTGAAGAAAATGACCTGTGCGTTCGCAGAAGAATAGTTATAAACATCCCGGGTATAATAAGTGTTATCGCTGGCAAGCTTCTGGCCTTCGTATTCGGCAATGATAAAGAAGTTTGAACTTGAGCCTCTGTGTGCGAAACGAAACAGCCCGTTCTCGTCGGTTTGCGTCTGGCCTTCTCGCTGGTATAGCCGGTCTGAGCGATTATACATCCAGCGTGTAACCACCGCGTCAGCAAGTGGTTCGCCCGTCCTGGCATTGAGTACAAATCCCTCAACTGCACCTTCTTTATAAAGTCTGCGTACGACCAGCGCCAAATCACTAACCCAGACGGACGCAAAACTGATCTTATTATCATCTGTGTCGAAGGAAGCATCGTGACTGGCAATAATGAAGTAGAAACCTTTTTCAAGACCTTCGGGGGCCGGCAATGACTCTGTCCTCGTTTGATAGTCCGAAGTGGCAGGCAGTTCTGCACTCCACTCGAGTGCCGGTTGAATTGCAAGCAGAGTTTCTAACTCTTCAGCGTCAATATATCTCCAGGTCGATTGAATAGCATCCTCGCCATCAAAGGGCACGGCCCTGAAGAAAACCTGAGTTACGTTCCGATAGGTTACCTCGATATCCGGCTGCGGAGCGTTCCACACCCGCTCGGTTTTAATAGAAACGTATCTGGCCTCTATTTGTTGGATTAAGTTGTAGCATCGTATCCCGTCGATACTTTCCGGATACATATCCCATCCCCGGCTTGCCAGTGCATGTGCCCGGACATAATCTCCCTGCGTACGCACGACACTGGCCCACTCGTACAGTGCCCGTGCAGCGATTTCATGGTCTGCCCACTGGCCCACGAATCTCTCTAAGGCCGCTATATACAAGGCGTCCTTGTCAAGCCCCAATGCGTGATTATAACCGAACCTGAGCCTGTGTAAATCCGCGTCGATGAATGCGGTCTTGTCGGGATCGTTTTGATGAAAGGTTAATAGGTCTTGGTATAACCGGATGGCCTTTAGCTTAGCGGACTCCGTATCCGAAGTATTGGGTTGCCATTCAAGAAAATCACCCACAGTGGAAAAGATAGGACTATCAGCCATGATCTCGAAAGAATCCTGCGGCAAAGCACCTGCCTGTTCGCCCGCACTGTAGAACAAAAGAGCTTCATGAGCCAGGAAGTCATATAATGTCGGCCTGTACGTGTCCGAAACAGTACCCTTTTCCAACAGGTCATCATATTCCTCGACAGGAATGGCCTTAAGCTCCTCTTCTGCATCCAGAGCCAGCGTGAAATGCCGGCCGATTTCCGCAAGAATTCGAGGCAGGTCCCACGTTGTGAAGTCCGCTCCCGGCGGCTCGGCGGTCTGAGTCCGTTGTATAAAACGCCATTGGTTCTGCTGGAAATACTGCCAATACCAATGCGCAAGGATCGTCTCCATCACAGGTTTCATTGGCTCCGGAGCCTCGGCAATCTCGGCCTCGAGACGTACAATCTTCTCCTCCGCCTTACCCCCTTGAATCTGGCCCTCCATAGCTATCTTAAGACAGATGGCCTTTGTGGCCTCCGCGCATGCCTGGTCCTCTAATGCTCCGGGGATGATTTGGTCTAAAACCGTAATTGCGGTCTGGGGCAGTCCCTTTTCAATCGCCTCGTACGCCTGGCTCCACAGGCTGTCCCGCGGCCCCGCCGCAGACATACTCGCCATAACCAACAAAAGTACCACGCACACCAGCCATCTAACATGATTTGATTTCCCCTTCATTTTACTTTCCTCGAAAAAAAGAGTTATAAAAATATAATAACGCTACAGCCGACGCAGCTGTAGCATCTCCGTATTATTAATCGGACTATTTATTAAGAGACTTCTGAATACATATACGTAACGGTAATTTGGCGAAAAAATGCACATTTTTTTGGTTAAAACGCTGTAGATTCGACTAATTAGGGCACATGATGCCATTGCTACCGTGCTAATCCGGCTCTTATCAAGAAAAATTCGGAGAGCACATAACAACTTTTACAAAAAGAAAATGCTTATTTGTCGAAGGCAGATATGTATTAAAAGGTACATAGAAATTATGATGGCACGGATAAATATATAATTAAATTGAGCCTGCCTTTCTCATCTACTTACGATTATACTAATAATATTGTTCACTCTCAAGATTTTTTTACCTGTCTTCAATACTTTTTTTTTCACCCGAAAGTCACAGCATTAACACAAAAAAAGCCCGGCCATAAACATGGCCGGGCCGCTTAAATAATGTTACATTTTGCGCCTCACTTAAAATCCTTTTCCGGCAAGGCAACACCAAAATGAAATTTCCTTCAATAAAAACCGTTAAGTATCTCCGTCTGTATTAGCTGCTTATACTACTCACCTCTTTCAGCTCTCCTTCTATTTCGACTCTCCTCCGTTTCGCTATATTTACATTTAGGGCATCTGTCCGGATGGTCACCGGGCACAGAACCCCTAAGAAAAACTAACCCGCAATTCGGACACTTTTCAGCCCTGTAAACGCTGTACTCGCCGCACTTTTCGCACATTAACGCCGGCGTAGTCTGAGCCAGGGGATTAACATTCTCCTGAATATACTGAAAATATTCCTTCAGTCCTATCTGGTACTCGGCCTTACACGCCGGATTATTACATTTTACCCAGGTCATTTCCTCTTCCGAAATGCTCTCAAGATCACCACCACCTCCCGAAAATCTGCTGTACGTTATAAGGCCCGCTATAGCTAAGCATGCAATAACAACACCAAGCATAACCGTTTTTTTCATGCCTTCTTCCATAGTAATTCTCCAAAAAAACTCAAACTATAATACGGCCACCGATCTTCGACCTAAAAGTTAGTATTTCTCACCCCACTTGTCAAATGCTTATTTTATTATTTATCAATATCTCAAGTGCTCGTCGGCTCATCTGCTCGCACCGGCGCCATTTGTAACACTTTCCCAGGCTCTTCCGGGAATCCCGTCCGAGCGGAAACATACGCCGACTCAATAACCGCCATATTTTCCAGATTCTCTCTGCAGCTGCTGCAAACTTTATTCTCATCCGGTGATAATATACTACGAGCAAAATTCCGCAGTTGTTCTCTCATTCCGTAAAATGCATCATCCTCATACTTCATCTCATCGCTCACCCGCCCTGCCCCATCGCTGATAGTAAATTCCTTTTCGCTTACCGTCAGAATTTTATCTTTCCCGTACAGCTTCACACATTCCTCTTCCGCTCCAATCCCCGCCTGCCGCGACGCTACAATATTCCCGATAAGCTTATCGCCGAACTTCATCGTCACAACACTCGTATCTTCCGTCAAATAAAGTCTCTGCTGTTTATCCTGTGCGTGGTTACTGCCCAACATGTAAATTTGTTCCGGCACGTCGAAGTTGTAAACCATCTGGTCGATTATCCAGTAACAGTTGTGCAGCAACACCCCGCCGCCGCCAAGTTTCGGGTCAGTCTGCCACCCGGCGCACGGCTCTGTTCCTCCGCTGCAAAACGCCGTCACCAAAAAGACCTGCTCAACCCCATCCCGCTGAAGATATTCACGCAAACTTAAATAACCGCGCGAAAAACGCCTCGGATTCGCAACGGCAAATTTGATGTTCTCCTCCTCGCTTAACCGGACTAACTCAACAGCCTCCTCGAAATCCCTCGCCGCCGGAGCCAGCTTCAACACATTAAATTTCTTTTTCATCGCCGCCCGCACATATTCATCACAACTGTGCATCCCGGCCGCCA
>JASFVS010000316.1:0-3896 GCA_050049715.1 Phycisphaerales bacterium | reverse complement strand
ATAGTTTTTCAAAACGACGGCCGGTGAGAATCAAACCGCGTGTGCCTCGCCGGCCGTATCGCTTCGCTGAAATTTCAATTATTCTTATCGCCTAATCGTTCCTTTCATAAGTGTAAAAGAATGCGGCGGGAACGAATATTCAAAGCTTTCTCCTGAGGTGTTGATATCAGGTTTTTGCACGGTCTTTACGGTTGTTTTGCCGAAATCGTTTACTGATTTAATGTCCGGCCCGTTGACTTCGTAAACTTTAAATTTGCCTGTGAAGCGCCCTTCCTGAGAGATTATCCGGGTCGTGATTGCTTTGTCTTTGTTTCGATTGACGACGCAAATGGTAATTTGGCCGTTATCGTAGGCGGCTGATACGTCGAGGTAGGGCACGTTCTCCTGGACGGTTGTCGATTCGCCTAAGCCGAGAAAGAAACGGTCAGTGTCATAAGTGTCACAATCAACGAAAACGTCCAGTGATGTGCCAGTGACATTCTGAGAGAACAGTTGCAGGGGGTAATAGATAGTTTGTTTGAAAAGGGTTTGCTCGTTCGTGAAAATCGGAGCTATTACGTTTACCAACTGGGCCATATTTGCCATTTTTACGATGTCCGCATTTCGGACAAATACGTTCAGGAACCCTGCAATTACCAAAGCATCTTCCAGGTCGTAGTGTTCCTCGAGGGCGCGGGTTCCTCTCATCGAATCTCCGACTCTTGCACGATACCATACGTTATACTCGTCCCAGGCGATGTATATCGGGTCGCGGTCGCCGCGGTCGGCCTTGAGCATTTCTTCCAGAATCATACCTTTGACCACCTGAGTGCGCTCTTCACAAACAAGAGGCGTTGACAGGAAGTTGTAGTAGTTATCATCGGGGTTGCCGACGTAGATATGAAGTGCTATATAATCGACCACGTCTCTTAATTCATGTAATATTGCGCTGTTCCATGCGTCGGGGTCGGCATTTGGGCGATAATTCGATGAGCCGGCTGCAATCAGTTTGATGTCGGGAGAAGTAAGCTTCATCAGCTTTGCGGCTTCGCGGGCTTTTTTGCTGTAGTCTTCGGCATTCAGGTGACCCATTTGCCAGAAGCCGTCCATTTCATTTCCGAGGCTCCAGTACTTAATATTGTGCGGCTCGGGATAGCCGTGTCTGCGGCGAAGCTCGGCATAATGCGGGCCTTCATTTACGTTGCAGTATTCGACCCAGCGTTGCGCTTCCTCGATTGTGCCGGTGCCCATGTTTACGGCGAAGTATGGTTCAGTGCCAATTTCTTTAGCAAATTCCATGAATTCGTTAGTACCGAATTTGTTAGTTTCCAGTCTTGCCCAGGCAAGCTCCATTCTCGGCCTTCTTCGCGGGCCGACCCCATCCAGCCAGTGATAGTTAGAAACAAAATTGCCTCCAGGATAACGGGCGATAGTGACATTCAGGTCTTTGACCGCTTCCAGTACGTCTTTGCGAAAACCTTTGTCGTTGGCCTGCGGCGAATTGGGGTCGTACACTCCGCCGTAAACGCATCGTCCGAGGTGCTCGACGAAATTACCGTACAGGTTTTTGTTGATTTGGCCGACTGTCCGGTCAATGTCGATTTTTATTCGAGCGTCCGCGGCGTGGGACAATCCGGCCGTAAGAGAGACAACAAGCATGCAGAGCACTGTAAGAAATAAGATTGTTTTTTTCATTTTCATAATCTCTTCTCCTTTTCTTAACTTTGAATTTTTCTTACCACCATATTCTTATAAACAATTTATTCCAGAGCACAGGATTAGAACAGCTCGCCGACTCGCGGCCAGCCGTCCTCCCATACAATAGTAGAAATCTTCAGATAGGACCTGCCGGTTTTGCCGTGATAGGCATGGAACAACAGGTAGTCGCCGCTGGAATCCTGGAAGACAGCCGGGTGCCCGGGGCCGCGCCAGTTGGGAGTTGTGGCTTCGATTACAAGAGTTCCGCCGCCTTCTGTCATGGGTTTGCCATCTTTATCCACGTACGGGCCGGTGATTTTTTTGGAACGGCCGACTACGACATTGTATGTGCTTTTTACTCCGCGACAGCAGAAGTCGAAAGATACGAAAAGATACCAGTAGCCTTTATGCTTTACGATAAACGGCGCTTCGATAGCACCTTCGACCGGCGGGGTTTGGTGTTCACTTTCTCGAGGGCGGCTTGCGAGAGAGTACAGCGTAGTATCTTCGGTGGAGAGTTTGCCGGTTTCAAAATCGATGCGTTTCATTTTGATGCCGCTCCAGAAACTTCCCCAGCAGAGCCAGATGTTGTTTTCGTCCTGAAAGATGAGATTGCCATCGATAGCGTTCCAGTCGTTTTTGCCCTGAGTGGAGCGGATCACCATGCCCTGATCTTCCCACTTGTAATCGGGGCTGTTTGGGTCGAGCGTTTTGTTAGTGACAAGACCGATGGCGGAATTGTTTTTACCAAAAGTTGAGACGGAATAATAGAGATGGTATTTGCTGTTGTAATAGGAGATGTCCGGCGCCCAGGCGCCTCTTGTCCCAGGGATTTCCTTTGGCGCCCATTCGGGAAGCTTATCGAATACGTATCCGCAGGCAGTCCAGGTGTACAAGTCCTGCGAGCTGCGGATGGGTATAATGCCCTGTGAGCGCCGGCCGCCACCGGTAGAGAATATATAGTATGTATCATTCTCTCTGATAATTACCGGGTCGTGTACCCTTAAATCACCCTCAAGCTCAAGGACAAAGGGTATTTCGGTGTTGCTGCAGGATGCTACGAAAGTCAGAGTCATTAGCAGGACGGCGAAGCATATATTTTCTTTTGTGGTTAAGATTTGAAAGGACAGTTTGGCCACTGATTTTTGTTTCATTTTCTTTACCCTACCCGTAAAGTGAAAATCAGTATTGAGATAATGAACGAGGAAAGTTTACATCAGTTTAGGAGTTGTGTCAAATATTTTGGAAGGAAGACGGGAATGTGTAAATCAGGGAGCGGGTTATTGGTTTTTTACGAAGGTTTACAGGAATAAACATTTCTTGCGGTTTTGCGTAGAAGACGATATAATATGAATCGTCATTACGAGCGAGTTATTGGTTTTGAGGCGAGACGGCTTGAAAAGTTAATACGGGGGCGAATGGCTTCGACCGGATGGAGGATGGTCAAGCTGCATGCTCAGGACGCCGGTTGGCCTGGCTAATCATCCTGCAACAAATTTTAAGCGACAACTCACAGTTGCGCATGGCTGCTTAAATTAGCGGCCCGTCCTGCCAGATTTTGCCTGCGGATCTGGTAAGGGCGTCACTCAGCAGGCTGGCCTGGCCGGTTGTTCGGGCCGGCTTCGGTGAGACTTTACCGGAATAGCCGAGTTGAGAGCCTGTCGTTTGGCGCTTGATGAGGTGAAATAACAATGAAACGACTAAGCATGTAGACGCTTGCCCTGAAACATCTCGGGACGGGGGTTCGAATCCCCCCGCCTCCATTTTATTCATTTCTCCAGTTTTTTATTTGACAAAGACTTACGTCATCCCTATTCTGCCGTAAAGTGCTCACGGGAGCATAACGGGAGTATTTTATGGCGTTTCTATTTGCAAGGAAGTATAGGCGGAGCAGGACCTGGTACGTGGGGTACTACGTTGATGGCAAGCTCGTCCGCAAAAAAATCGGGCGAAGCAAGACAATCGCCGAGAAGGCCAGAGGGGATATTGAAGCAAAGATCGAGAGGGGTGAGGCGGGTCTTCTGAACAGGGACTACCCAATCCGAAAGTTCTTTCAGCAGTATTTGGAGCGCACGAAAACCAGACATTCCGCTTCATATCACGAAAGAAACACAAGAGTCATCAGGCAGTTCGAGAGATTTCTTGATATCGAGAGGCCGTATCTGACCAGATTGTCTCAGATAAGGCCCTCCGTCATTGATGCCTACCAGCGGTTCCGA
>JASFVS010000315.1:0-3898 GCA_050049715.1 Phycisphaerales bacterium | reverse complement strand
TCTTTACATCTGTAAAGAACATTCGACAAATCAGACTTTTTATGCAAAACAAACCCAAATACAACATAGGTAGTATAGGCAAAAACGGCAACCATGAGGAATCACTAAGATTGACAACCGCGTTTTTGCAAGTATCATTATATGAAAGTGTATTAGAACAATATCGCATATTAATATTTGCATTGCCTATACGGCGGAAGGGAAATTCGACCATGGAAAAAATGAATCGACGAAAATTCATTAAAACGACAGCGATAAGTACTATGGCTATGACGGGTATTCTGCGCGGAAGCCCACAGAAAAATACCGGAAAGCTAAAAGTCGGCCTAATCGGCTGCGGCTGGTATGGCATGGTGGACGTGAGAGCGGCCCTCAAAGTCGGCGGCGTAGAAGTCATAGCGCTATGCGATGTTGACACTAAGCACCTCGAAGAAAGCGCCGACCAGGTCGAAAAAATGCAAAGCTCGCGTCCCCAAACCTTCAAACATTACGAGGAGCTTTTAAACACTCCTGGATTGGAAGCTGTGATTATCGCCACACCACCGCAATGGCACGCACTAATGTTTATCGCAGCGCTGGAAAAAGGACTCGACATATACTGTGAGAAACCGCTGGCTTATGACATCCATGAAAGCATGGCAATGGTCGCCGCAGCCAAGAAACACAACCGGATAGTGCAAATCGGTTTCCAGCGCCGCCAGAGCAAAGCCATCCGGCAGGCGCGGGAATATATTCAGCAGGGCAATATCGGGCGAATCGTCCAGGCCGAAGCGCAAATTCACTACACGGCCCCTATGCGTGACACCACAATACAGGAACCGCCCGAAACGCTTGACTGGGACTTATGGTGCGGACCCGCCCCCAAACTGCCATATTGCCCGCAAATTGGTCATTTCGCATGGAGGCTGGAAAAAGAATACGGTCACGGCCACTTAGTCGACTGGGGGATACACCTGATTGACGCGACCCGCTGGATACTAAAAGAGACTATGCCGAAGTCGGTGCAGGCCGCAGGCGGAATTTATTATTTAAAAGACAAGATTACCACACCTGATACACTGACCGTCCATTTTGATTTCGAAACCTGCCCCGTGATATGGCGCCACCGCCTCTGGGGCTCACAGGAGTATGACCCCGAAGTCTCAAACGGCATTTTCTTTTACGGCGAAAACGGAACCGTCTTCGTAACCGACAGAAAATGGATTATCATTCCAAAAGACAGAAACAAAAAACGCACCGTAAATGAAGTGGCCAGCGATATGGGTACTGAACACATGGCTGACTTCCTTAAAGCTGTACAAAACCGTAAACAACCTCTATGCACTATCGAAGAGGGATATAATTCTACAACCACTGTAAAATTAGCCATGATTGCCTATGATATGGAAACCAAAATTTTCTGGGACAGGAAATCACAGAAAATAGTCGGCAATTCCAAAGCCGCCAAGCTGCTTCAGCGCAAATATCGTAGTCCTTGGAAACATCCATATCGCGGCTAAACGAACTCCGGCATTTTATTTGTTTCAACGTGAAGCGGAATGTTTATTTTAGGTAAGCACCTTTATAAATCTTCGATTGCCGGCGTTAAAATAGCAAAGCCCGCCGCGAATTTTCTTGCAGTCCTGCTTCGTTGAATGTAAAGTAAGCAAAAATTTATAAGTAACCGGAGAGGTGGCCGAGCGGCTTAAGGCAACGGTTTGCTAAACCGTCGTAGGGGTGAACGCTCCTACCGGGGGTTCGAATCCCCCCCTCTCCGTTATATAAACGAAAAATGTTTTTGAATGTCCCATCCGGGCAAAATCAGCATCTGTGGAGACATTTCGGCGGCACAAATCAACAACGCATCCAGGAATTACTCCAAACTGACGTCCAGATAAACAGAGTGACGGCCGTAGATTTCATAAAACGGCTTAAGGGTGACACCGTTTATGCTGAAATGCAGGGTGCTAAAATCACCTGTGATTGATTTACCGATATCGCCGGCATCCAGAGTCACAGCCCGCCACGTGGGCAAGACAGAAGATTCTTCCGCAGCCAGTAAAACCGGCCCATAGAAAATACTGGCAATGTTAGGCTTATCCATAACTGGATTCAGATAGAAGTCAAACGGCACTTTAATTTCTATGGTATCGCCGTCCCTCCATGTTCTGCTAAGGGTCAGATACGTGCCGGGCTTGGCTGTAATATCCAAAGCCTCGCCGTTTATTTTAACAAAGAAACCTTTAGCCGCCCATTTCGGTACACGCACTTTGATATCGAATACACCACCGCCATTGAAAGTTAATCTGGTAGTATCGTCATAAGGATAATTAGTGCTCTGCTTAACAACTACGTTGCGTTCTGCCCAGGTTACCGTAGAAGGCACATAGAGATTGATATACAGAGTCTTGTTATCTGTGCTTTTGAAGTAAATAGAATCCTGAAGCTTTGTATTGCTCTCGAGTGCGGTACCGTTACAACAGGTGAAACCGGTCATTTTAGCATTGCTGAACCGTTTTCGAGCACCGGGATTGAGCGGGACATGGTAAGTATTGCCGGGATTATCCTTGGCCACGGATGCTAAAATATGGTTATATAGAGCCTGCTCATAATAATCCATATACTTGCCGTCCTGGTCGTACATAAAAAGCTGGCGGCTCAGCTTGAGCATATTGTAGGTAGCACAGGTTTCATTTTGCCCGCCTTTGTTAAAGCCATTGGCAAACAGGGTATTTGGCTGGGCAGTGAAGCATTCAGAATTGTCAGGATTCCTGGCCCCGGCTACACCACCAATGCTGTACATGTAGCAGTGTGTACAGATATCCCAGAAGTTTTCCACCACTCGGTAATATTGGATGTCCTGAGTGCATCTATAGGTTTCCAGGGCACCGGTGATTTGCGGAATGTGCTGATTGGCGTGCTTACTCCGAAGTGTATCTACATTCTTAGCCAGGCCATGTATATGTTCGGCATCTCCAAAAAAGAAGCTGATATTGTCGAAAAGTTGAGCGCATTTCAGGAATCTATTATCATTCGTAATCTTATAAAGACGTGACAGGACCTCGTTCATCCCCCCATACTCACCTGCAATGTAACGATTCCACATGCTGATGCGAGTCTCCGTAGGCACAACCTGGAGACGCTGGAAGACCCACAGTCCCATGCCTTCAGCTATCTCCAAAGCTTTTTTATTACCGCCCACCTCATAGCAATCCAGCAGGCCGGCCAGAATCTTGTGCAGGGTATAGTACGGAGCCCAGATTTGGCTGTTTCGAGTGCCGTATGTGGCTCCTTTTTCCAGCATGATAAACTGGTCCGGCGGATAAGCACTTATAAAACCCCTGCCCCAGTTCCAATAGTCGGTTCGTATCCCTTCCTCGCTGAAGTCGGAGTCATACCCGTCCTTACCCGGCCCCGGTGGAACGGCAGTTGGGTCAGCATTGAACGGGCCTCCTTCTTTCACAGGCCTGCCTGATTTCTGGGATAAATCATACAGAGTATCAACAAGATAGTTCATTTTCTGCAGGAAATTAGCACGTAGTTCCTCATCATATGTAGTACTCGCATAAGCCTGTGCTATAGCAGTGAGATAGTGACCACTGGCATGGCCGCGTAAACGAGTGGTCCGACTATCCCAGACCCCCAGCGGCCTGACACCTTCCGGCTGCTCTTGTCCGAAGGCATCGCGAAAATTATATAAAAAACTATCAGGATTGGTTTGGGCCAATGTACGGATAAACTTGTCACGGTTTTTTATAAAGGGAGTGTCACGACCATTCTCATACTGATTCAGCACGACCTGGCCCAATGGAAAAGGCTCTACATCACGATTCGGGATATGACCCGCTTCAGATGCCGCCTTAACGGTCACAGTAGCTTTTGGTTTGAACTTCGTACCGGGCACAGTACCGGTCAGAGT
>JASFVS010000314.1:0-3907 GCA_050049715.1 Phycisphaerales bacterium | reverse complement strand
AAGCGGAGAAAAAGCAGCCGTTCCTGTAGAGGAAATCAAGGTAATTCCGGCCTCAGAAACCACAGAGCAGGAAAAAAAACCCGCCACCAAAAAAAACAATAAAAACAACAAAGACAACTCGAAAACCAAGGAGTAATACTCGTCAAGGAAGAAAAATGCCTCGTAAAATCTTTGTAACATCGGCCTTACCCTACGCTAACGGCCCGATACATATAGGGCACCTGGTAGAATATCTCCAGACCGATATCTGGGTGCGCTTCCAAAAGTTATGCGGCAATGAGTGTCTCTATTTTTGCGCCGATGATACTCACGGCACACCTGTTATGATAAGCGCCCGCACCGCCGGAATCAGCCCTGAAAAGCTAATCGGGCAGATGCACGAAGAACATATAGCGGACTTTAACAACTTTCATATCGAGTTCGATAATTATTACTCGACACACTCACCTGAAAACAAGTCTTTCAGCGAGCTAATTTTTAATCGTCTAAACGAAGCCGGTTCAATCGTTACGAGAGATGTGGAACAAACCTACTGTGAAAACTGCAAAATGTCACTTCCCGACAGATTCGTTCGCGGCACCTGCCCAAAGTGCAAAGCCGAAAACCAATACGGCGATTCATGCGAGGTTTGCGGTACTACGTATCAGCCCGCCGACCTTATCAATCCCTACTGCGCAACATGCCGGGAAACGCCTGTTCTGCAAACATCAAAGCATTACTTTTTCAAACTTGCCAACTACGAACAACAACTCAGTGACCTTATCGTCGGAGGTCATACACAACAATCAGTGGCTAATAAACTCGACGAATGGTTCAAAGCAGGCCTGAAAGACTGGGACATCTCGCGGGATGGGCCTTACTTCGGCTTCAAAATACCCGGCGAAGAAAATAAATTCTTTTACGTATGGCTGGATGCGCCTATAGGATATATGGCATCGGCCAAAAATTATTGCGATAAAAATAATCTGGATTTCGATAAACTCTGGCCGGGTACAGACTCTGCGGGCCCAGACAACGGCGAATACGAACTTTACCACTTCATCGGTAAAGACATTATGTACTTTCACGCGCTTTTCTGGCCGGCAATGTTAATGGGCGCAAGCATTAAAACCGCTGATAAGCTCTTCGTTCACGGCTTTCTAACCGTAAACGGCGAAAAAATGAGTAAGTCACGCGGCACATTTATTAAAGCAAGCACTTATATCAAACACCTGGGGCCAGAATATTTACGATACTATTACGCAAGCAAGCTGACCGATAGTATCGATGATATAGATTTGAAAATCGAAGACTTCATAAACAAGATAAATTCCGATATGGTCGGTAAATTCGCAAACCTGGCTTCCCGCTCCGGCCCGATGTTGACAAAAAAGCTCGAAGGTCAACTCGGTCAATTAGACAACCAGGGCATTGAATTAGTCGGTAAGCTTACGGCGGCAAAGGACCAAATAACAGATGACTATGAGAACCTAAGATTTGCATCGGCCGTTCGGAGAATTACCGCTTTGGCGGATGAGGCAAACCGGTACGTAGAGCAGAATCGGCCGTGGGTAACAATCAAAACGGACCCGGAAAAAACACGGACGACATTAACTACCACAATAAACGCTTTCCGGGTTCTTACAATTTACCTCAAGCCAATCCTGCCAAAATACACCGAGAAAGTAGAGAAATTTCTTAATGTCGATAAACTAACTTTGAAAGACCTCGATACAGTCATAGAGAACCACAAAATAAACGATTTCGAACGACTGGTCGAAAGAATTGA
The DNA here is from genome assembly GCA_050049715.1 of Phycisphaerales bacterium. Classification (GTDB taxonomy): domain Bacteria; phylum Planctomycetota; class Phycisphaerae; order Sedimentisphaerales; family Anaerobacaceae; genus NIOZ-UU13. The sequence continues at coordinate 2,139 of JASFVS010000314.1, read as the reverse complement.
TGAAAAACAGGTGAATGCAATGATAGAAGAAAGTAAGGATACTCAAAGCCCCCAACCAAAAACACAAACTCCCCCCAAGCCATTTAAGCCGGAATGCACAATCGAAGACTTCGATAAAATTGACCTGCGAGTCGCAAAAATTATCAAAGCAGAAGCCGTCGAAGGCGCGGATAAATTGCTGCGGCTGAACTTGGATGTGGGCGGGCCGGAAAAGACTGTTATGGCGGCCATAGCTACGGCCTACAAACCGGAGGATTTGACTGGAAAGATTGTCATTTTGCTGGCTAATCTTAAACCCAGAAAGATGAGATTCGGCCTGTCTGAAGGTATGATTTTGGCGGCAGGCACCGGCGGAAAAGACATCTTTATGCTTTCAGCAGACACAGGAGCAAAACCCGGACAAGAGGTACATTAATTCAGACATATTCGATGTCCAGGGTATGAGGCAGTTTTTCCAACGGACATTCGGCACATCTGGCTTTCGGTCGGCAAAATTCTTTCCCAAGCCTCACTAATAATGCGTGGTACTCATTAAACAGCTTTATATCCTGAGGCAAACTTGATTCAAATAACTCTCTTAATTGTTCATAATCGGCATCAGGTCCAATTAGTCCGTGCCGGCAGGCAATCCGGGCAGTATAGGCATCCACAACAAATATCGGCCTTTCGAAAGCATAAAGTAAAATCGAATCGGCGGTCTCGCGGCCAACACCTTTTATCGATAAGAGTTCCACTCTCAATCGTTCAGTATCAACATTTTCAAGGCTCGATAGCTCGCCATCGTAATTCCCAAAAAGCCAGTCTAAGAAGTTTTTAAGCCGCTTGGCTTTTATATTGGAATAGCCGGCTGGTCGAATTAACTCAGCCAATTGTGAAGTGTCAAGCTGATGGATTTTATGAGGATCCAAAAGGTCAGCGGATTTTAGATTCGATATCGCCCTTTCGACATTGGCCCAGTTCGTATTCTGGGTAAGTATTGCGCCGGCGATTATCTCGAATCGGGTTTCGCCCGGCCACCAGTGCTGAGGACCAAAAACGTCGTATAACAATTCATAAATCTCAGTCAAATCTTCATAGCCCATTATACGAATAATTATACCGAAACCACCGGCTCCTTTACAACGCCCGTCTGAGGCGACGAGAACCATTTTGGGAAGGGCTTTACTTGTTGCTGTTTAAGGTCAAAGCTGTAAACAAGATGTTCGTCATCAACAACGGACTCGACAAACTTATTATTGCTCAGGATTGTCCGCATCTGGTCGTTCTTCGGGCCCTTACTAAATCGCAGAATAACTTTATCAAAATTGTTCGCTCCGGCGTAATTAAGAACTGACGTAAGCATATAATCTTCAACGCCCTTACTCATAACACGACAACTGAAAAGCAATGTATCGATTTCATAAATGTTATTTTTATGGAAACCTATACAAACACCAACCAAGCCATAATCACCGAACTTATCCGAAACGCTCGCCGTGAATATATCGCAGTTCTTATTCTGACTATAAAAAATAATTTGATTCTTCGTATAACGCTTAATGGATGTATTCAACTGATTGGTGCGTTGAATCAACTCGGTGACCCGGTCAACCTGGTAAGGCTGCATTCTTTCCACATTAATCTTGAACTGGCACTGCCGGAGAAACTCTTCTCTGGTGAGTGTGCTCTGGAATTCCTTACGCTCGTTTTCCTGTATATAAAAATCCGTCCTGCTTCTGCTCTCCGTTGTAATAAACTCAGGCTGAAATTCAGGCAGATAAAGCAGTCGCTCAAAGATATACTGGTCATATACCCTCACATCGGGAAGCATCGCCTTCATTTGTTCTCTTTCGAAACAGCTGTCGTCGATGAAAGCAATAGAATCCAAGCCAATATTTAATTGCTGTTGAACTTCCAAAAGATTTTCCCACTTGTCTTTCCAGTTAAGCTTAAAGCAAACAAATTTTGTGTCGACAAGATGAGGCTTAATAAAAGCTTTTATATCAGGTTCGAGATACTGGTCGTTTTTACTTATTACACCGATGAGAATACCTCTTGCATGGAGAATAGCCAGCACGCCCCAATTAAACCGTTCTTGATCAGGTCTTACTTTGATATTCTCTACTCCGACATCTCTGATAACACCGTTCCACATTGTGT
>JASFVS010000313.1:0-3909 GCA_050049715.1 Phycisphaerales bacterium | reverse complement strand
TTGAATGTGTTTAATCATTTTGGATTTAGGTTCGAACAGATTCTGGAAATGACGCGTGCGGCCAATATGGCGGTCAAACAAGCCAGCGAGAGGGCGATGAAGATAATAGAAATAAGCAATCCCTGGGGTGAATATTATGCAACAGTACCAAATAGTATTCCGCCGTTGGTCTATATGGATATGGTTGTGCAAAGCGGGATTAATTTCGATGCATTTGGTTTGCAGGTACGATTCGGGAAGAATCAAGCGGGTATGCATGTCAGAGATGTGATGCAGGTATCGGCGATTCTGGATACCTTTGCACCTATAGCCAAGCCATTGTATATAACCGGTGTGGAGGTTCCGAGCCGCAATGGTACTAATTTATATGATGGACAGGTGGCTGGTATATGGCATGAGGAATGGAACCAGTCACGACAGGGTAAATGGATTGAGCGATTCTATAAAATAGCGCTCAGCAAGCCATTTGTTAACTCAGTGACGTGTTCTAACCTTACTGATACGGAGAATGGTACTATAGCGAATAGCGGCTTGTTAACAGCAAAACTTGATGCTAAAGATTCGTTTAAAAGGTTAAAGAAACTACATGATGGTATTTTCAGCCGGTGAATAAGCCATGTTTTGTAGTGCGAAGGAGCGATACCTTACGATATGGTGAATGCAGATCAAAAAATGATTCAATCATTTGCATTTGTGATTGGTATGTTTGCGGCCTTTTGTTTTTCCTTATATTTTATTTCTGAATCTGTGGGCTCCGGTCAAGTCTGTGAGATTAAATTGGAGAGTCGAATAAACCCGAATGAAGCGCCTATAGCGAGTTTGGTGAGATTACCAGGTATTGGGATTTCCCGGGCAGGAGCAATAGTGGCATATCGTGAGAGTTTGGGTAGCAAGAATGAAGAATATCCTGCCTTTCGAAATAGTAATGATTTACAAAAAGTGAAGGGAATAGGGCCTAAAACTGTACAAAAAATAGGCGAGTTGCTAAAGTTTGAATAGAATGAGTATATAGGTAAAGAAAGTGAGTGAGTGGGAAATTAATAAGCCATTAGGTCAATGCTACGGTACCGGTCAAAAGATTGAGCACGGTGTAGAGTATTATGGTGCCTTGGTAGAGACGAGTGAAGGATTGCGACGGCGGGATTTCTCCGTGGATTACTGGGAGAATGAGAAGCCGGGTGTCTTTTGTTTTTGGAAAAGTAAGTTACCGGAGGCCGATCAAAAAAAACAGATATTCGTCGATGATGAGATGTTAATGGCTTTTTTTGAACGGTTGGAAAAAGAGACTGAACAGGAGAAAGTAAATTTTAGATTTGTTCTGGCGTTAATTTTAATGCGAAAAAGATGTTTAAAATATGATTCTACCAGAATTGAAGATGGCAAAGAAGTATGGAGTTTGAGAGTAGTTGGCGAAAAGCAGACTGTTGAAGTAATCAATCCGCATCTCGATGAAGAACAGATAGAACAGTTGTCATCACAAATAGGTCAGATTTTACAGACGGATTTATAGATAATGGACGATAAATATCACAAATTATGTTTATGCTTTTGTTGTATTTTGGCAGTATTGATTCTTACCGGCTGTGCACCTAAAGTAATAGAAGAGCCTATATATATTGGGCCGCGTAAGGAATCTGCAGCCGAGGTGTTGTCTGTGTTAAATACTCGCTCACAAAAAGCGGTACCATTATTGGCTAAGGGCAGGTGTGTATTACAGTTTTATGATGAGGAAAATAAAAAACGTAAAGAATCCCTTCCTATGGTTAGAATCGTGATGAGTCCTCCCATTGAACTCTATCTGCAGGGAGATGCTACTCTTGTTCCCAAGGCAATAATTCTCGGTTCGAACGAAAGTGAATTTTGGCTTGCCTTAAAGCCAAAGGAAATCAGCGCTTACTGGTGGGGGAAGTGGTCAGAACAGCATTCTTACGAAGGACTTAAAATAAGTCCCAGTTCTGTGTTTGAAGCCCTTGGGATTATGGAAGTGGATGCGGATGGTAATTGGTCTCTGTCGAATGAAGGTGTTTTTGATGTACTTACAAAGCGAGAGCAGGGCCAGGTAGTAAAAAAAATATATGTCTCCAGCTATAGTTATTTGGTTGGGATGATAGAGTATTTTGATTTAGAGGGGCATGCTATAGCTTATACGGAGCTGAGTGATTATACTGAAGTGTCGGATGGGTTCTATGTTCCTACCTCGATAAACATTATCGCATATGGACAGAACGCTAACGATGATTCACTCAGTATTACTCTTAGTATTCTGTCTATAGGGCCCAAAGAAATCACTGATGGAATGCGGAACTTTTATTTCAAACGACCAAAACCTCAGGGTTTTAAACATGTCTTGATGAACGAGGGTGGCGAGTGGATTGAACAACAGCAGTAAAAGCTTAGGATGAATGTTTTTATTGCATGGGATTTAGAAATTTTGCGATTTGTTCAATACTTTTTGCAGTGGCCCCCTGGTTTTTCCTGATTACTTCCCGGCCGTTTTCGGCGATTGACTGAGTGGAATCAGAGTTGCTTAGGCATTTTTGCATTATCCGGAATAATTCCTTTTCGTCTTTGACCAAGATTGCGCCGTTATCGGCTAACAGAACGTCAACGGTGTGCTTGAAATTAAATGTATACGGGCCGAAAATAGTACATTTGCCGAGAGCTGCGGCCTCGGCCATGTCAGAACCTCCCATCGGTACGAGAGAACGCCCAACAAAGATTATCGCGGCCAAAGAGTAGAACTTCCGTAAATCACCCATCGTATCGCCAAGTATTACCACCTGATTGTCGGTTGGTGTAGGAGCAATATTGTTTTTAAGATGACTGTAGCGAATCAATGGAATGCCTTCGCTTTCTATTAGCTGTGCAACTTCGTCGAATCTTTCAGGCTTACGAGGCACAATTACCAGACGCAAGTCGCTGAACTGATTCTGTTGTTTTAATTGTTTATAGACGTCGAGTAGAATCTTTTCTTCGTCGTTCCCTGTAGCGCCGGCAACCCATAATTTTCCATTACCAATGTTTAGTTGAGCTTCAAGAGTATCGGCTCCTTCGACTTTGTCGGTGATTTGAGCTGTATCGTACTTTAATGAGCCGGTTACAATTACATTATCGTTTGGGCAGCCGAGTTCTTTGAAACGTTGAGCGTATTGCTCGGTTTGGGCAAGAACAAGGCTTATTTTTCCGAAGATTTTTTTGATGATTGGCTTTATTATTTTGTATCTGGGGAAACTTTTATCGCTTAATCTGCCATTGATCACGATTACGGGAATGTTTAACTGTTGGGCGGTGTGAATGAAGTTAGGCCAAATTTCCAGCTCCATTAACAAACAAGTTGTAGGACGGATATTGCTGAATGCGTGTTGCATTACCCAGGACAAGTCGAACGGAAAGTAAAAAACTTGCAGTTCTTGGCCAAATATGGAATTTGCCCGAGCAAATCCTGTGTCGGTCGTGGTGCTGATTACAATTTCAAAGTCGGTGAATTTGTTTTGTAGCTCTTTTAAAATAGTTTTTGCAGCATTTACTTCACCCACACTTACTGCATGAAGCCATATACATTTTTTCTGAGGATTTTTACGAATGATTTTTCCAAATCGTTGGTTCCAGCCTGTCCGATAGCGTTTGTGTTTAAGAGTTTTATATATAGCCTTGGGGCTATAAACCGCCGCAGCTAATAAATACAGCAAATCCAGGACGAATCTCATTTAGTTATCCTACATACGAGCTAAAATGTCAGATAATCGGTAAATGATATTTATAAAATACAGTTATGTCAAACGTTTGCGTAAATGTGTAGGCGAAGATTGATATGTATTGTATCGATAGTTTCTTTTAGATTAAGGTTTGACAGGTTTAGGGCGTGTTTGAATGAAGCCAGAATTCAGTAAATGCAGCAAGGTCAAGAAT
>JASFVS010000312.1:0-3918 GCA_050049715.1 Phycisphaerales bacterium | reverse complement strand
CGTGGCCGGTTCCCGGCTCGAAGGCACCGGGGATGTCGCCCAGATGGTCCGAGCACATCAGTTTTACCGTATTGGGGCTCAGGATTCGCACCCCGTCCAGTTGGCCATAATTTCGCAGCATTTCCGTGAACCGCCACCAGTCACGCACCGTGGTCACAGCGCCGGGATAACTGTAACTCCAGCCTCCTCCTCCGGACAGGGCCTCCGCGCGCTTGAGAAACGGACTTGCGGCAGCCTTTTCCAGGCACACGAGTTTATCATCTGTAAGGCGATAGTGGTTCGTCAAACGTGAAACTTTTTCCTGGGGTACCACAAAACCAGTGTCGACCATATCCAGGGGTGCGGTTATATGCTCTGCAAAATATTCGTCCAGCGGCTTACCGGATACTACTTCGACCAGGTATCCCAGCACGTCCGTAGAATAGCTGTACTGAAAGCGCGTTCCGGGCTGGCAATCCAGGGGTACGCTCGCCAGGCGTTCCACGAATCCTTCTAAAGACCCAGTCCAGTCACGCAACCCGGCACGTGTATAACGATTCCCACCGTAAATACCTGAGGTGTGGCGTAACAGGTCTCGAATGGTAATGTCGCGCTCAAGGGGTACAGTGCGCGGTTTGTTAGGGTCAGCCCCTACTTGATTGGGGTCCATCACGCGCATTGTCTTTAGTACTGGAATGAAGCGGGCGGCCGGGTCATCCAACATGAAATACCCTTTCTCGAAGAGCTGCAATACCGTTACCGCAGTGAGAGCCTTGGTCATAGATGCAATCCGAAAGATAGCATCATCGGCCATAGGTTTGTTATTTTCCACATCCATGTGTCCTAATGTTTCATAAAAAGCGATTTTCCCCTGTCGGCTAATCAAAACCGATACACCTGCTATCTTTCCTTCATCGACAAGCTTCTGAAAAGTTTGATGGACGCGGCCAATTCGTTCAGGTGAAAGCCCAACGGTTTCTGGGGAAACAGTATTAAATGAGAGTCGGCCGCCGAGGGTAATGGTGCTAATACTAAGTACCAGAAGAAAAAGCCTGGTCAATTTTGTATTCTTCATTGTATTTTTGCTTTCTGTTTTTTAGATTTTGAATTCGAAAGGTCCTTCTTTGTGCATTCCTTTTGCAAACGAGGGCGATAATTTTATTGCAGTAAATTCAGGGTCATCGGCGCCGCCCGGCCAGTGTATTTCCCAGCCGTCCTGCCATATTTGTTTCTTAAATTCCATATCTGTGATTTCTTCTGCTTGTCCTCTAAGCATCAATGTGAGTAATTCGGCGGGGTTGCATAAATAGGCCGACACCTTCGGATTAGACCTGATTTGCTGCATTTTTGGAGATGATTTGCTTGTTGCGAAGTAAATTATAAAATCTTCATTTTTTTTCGCGATGACATCTGCGGCTTTCGGACTTTCTTCCTTATTTCTCAGATTGGACATCATCCTTATGTGTGGAAAACCATCGTTTCCTATAGTAGCGAGATATATTGCATTAGTTGTTTGCATTAGTTTCAAACATTTTTGTTTTATTTCTTTTCCTTCCATTTTTATATCTCCTTTCTCATTCGGTCGAAAATAGTTTTATATAAAATAGTACTATATAGTACTAATGTCAAGCGGTATTTTTATTTTTTTACATATTTAGCTCAGGATTTTTTATGTTTGAAATGCCGGTTTTGAGTTCAATATGGGCGATTAGAGATTGTGGGGAAAAATATTTTTGAGAAAAAACATATTTTTAGTTGACAAGTTCGACAACTGTAGAATATAATCTATAGATATAGAATATGGAGGTAAATAAGATATGGCTAAGTCACGAAAAATTAAAAGTTCAGGCAAAGATGAACAGCAGGTAGAATTAACCCAGGCGGAATGGGAAATAATGAAAATTGTATGGGAAAAGGAACCATGTGCGGCCGGTGCCGTCCAGGAGACGCTGAGGGACCGGGCGTATAGCACTGTGAAGACAACAATGGACAGAATGGTTGAGAAGGGATTTCTGCAAATAGAGAAAATCCGTAATGTGCAGCTTTTCAAATCATGCGTAAGTGAGATTGAGGCTAAAAGAGGGGAGTTTCGCAAGATGCTTAAGCGTGCTTTTGATGGGGCCCTGACGCCAATGATGCAGTTTTTGATTGAGCATGAGGGTCTTTCCAAACAAGAGGCGTCGAAGCTTCGCCAGTTGGTGAACAAGGCTGGAAATGAAAAAGCTAAACGTAAATAAATGGGGCCGGAGAGGTTAAAGATATGAATACGATAATTAATGATTGTTTGATGGTCTCAAATGACATCGGCAGGAATTTCTGTAATTACGCCGGTAATGTGTTTATCCAGTCCAGCGTGCTTATTATTTTATTGTTGCTTGTTGATTTTATGATACGTAAGCGTGTAAGGGCGATGTTCAGGTACTGGATGTGGATGCTGGTGTTTGTGAAGCTTATTTTGCCGCCTACGCTTTCTCTGCCTACGGGGGTTGGCTATTGGTGCGGGGACTATTTATCTGCCGACTCTGTTTTGAAACAGACATTTGCTGTTTCTCAAGAGGCATCAACAGCAACGCCTATAGTGCAGGATGTGCCGGAAACTTCTGAAGCGCCTTTGACCCAGGAAATTGCAAAATCTATTGATGTGGCCCAATCTCAAGATACTCCAAAAATCACTGAGATGCCCGCAATACAGCCATCTCAAGGCGAGATTGGGAAAGCGAGGCCGGTATTACCTGAGAGGGTGGTCTTAAATCCTATTACATGGCAGGGGGTAGCTTTTGGATTCTGGCTTGTTGGTGTATTGGTTATTTCAGTATTACTGATTCAGCGCATTATGTTTGTCAGGGGATTGATTGCTCAAGGCGAAGCGGCGGATGAGGATTTGGTTGAGATGATGAATCAATGCCGTCAAAAAGTTGGCGTCCGTCAAGATATAGAAATAAGATTGTCGAATACAGTTATGAGTCCTGCTGTTTGCGGGCTTTTTAGGCCTATAGTTTTAATGCCTAAATCTCTTCTTGATACATTATCGCCGGACAATCTAAGGGCGGTTTTAGTCCACGAGCTGGCCCATATAAAGAGGGGTGATTTATGGATTAACTGTGTGCAGACCATTTTGCAGATTGTTTATTTTTACAATCCTTTTGTTTGGTTTGCGAATGCAATTGTGCGTAAGATTCGTGAACAGGCGGTTGATGAGATGGTGCTCGTTGCCCTCGGAGCCGAGGCTAAAAGTTACAGCAATACTCTGATTGATATTGCTGAGATTGCGTTTTTCAGGGCAAGCTTGTCTTTACGTTTAATTGGTGTAGTAGAATCGAAGAAGGAATTAAGTAGGAGAATTAAACACATGTTAAATCGACCAGTACCAAAAAGTGCAAAAATAGGATTGTGGGGGTTGTTTGTTGTAATGGCCATGGGCGCTGTTCTGCTTCCGATGGCAAAAGCGCAGGTGGGGGAAGAAATGAAGATTGCGAGTAATGGTGTGCCGGCTGCAATGGTGGGTACATGGTTTTTTAACAACCCGCAAGGTGATGAAGAGCAAATGGCTGTCTTTCCTGATGGTCGTGTTGTTGTATTATACTCTAACGGACACAAAGACCGAACTAAGTATATCGATGGTTTTGTAGAGTTAGCTGAATATGGCGATGCCAGATGTAAGATGGTTATTCGGGAAGATGGTACACTTGTGCAGTACTTTACCCATAGCGAAGGTGAAAAATTTACCAAGCAATGGAAGCGTATTGACCCGATACCGAAGACTAATCTTTTAAGGTCATTAACAGGTCGGGACACTGCAAAGGTTCAGAGTATGTCGACCAGCGAGCCAGCGCTTGTTTTTGAGCCAATTGATAGTCAGGCTAAGACAAAGCTCTTGAAACAGATAGAGGACATGACTAAGGGTATGATAGAGGCATTCAATGAGGGGAACGTTGGCAT
>JASFVS010000056.1:0-12266 GCA_050049715.1 Phycisphaerales bacterium | reverse complement strand
ACTTGCGAATGGCTCAGGCAAAGTTAAAGCTCGATGATAGATTGACCGCGGTTGAATATTGCTGGAAAGCTGTTGATAAGGCGGGAGAAAATGAGTCACTTGCATCTGAAGTACTGCTGAGGATGTTTCTGATATTGGGTCCTGATGAAGTTTTAAAATATTGCCGGCAGAAACTTGCAACTGACCCTTATTCACTTGCTGCCAATTTTGCCATGTTTAATTTGGCTAAAATTAACAACGATTATGACGAGGCTATAGATTATATTGATAAATGCATCCGGCTCACAGACCCGGACAGTAAACGCAGAATTGACTACATGGTCAAAAAGGCCGACACTCTGACCCTTGCTTACGAGACAAATTCCGATAAAAACTATCTTAGGACTGCTATTGCGGATTACGAAAGTCTGCTTATTAAAATGCCGAAAAATACCAATATTCTGAATAATTTAGCGTATTTACTTGCTGAGAATAATGAAAGGCTCCCGGAAGCCCTCAAGTATGCCGAGCGCGCGCTTGATGCGATGCCGAATAATCCCGGCTTCCTGGACACTTATTCTTATGTGTTGCATAAGAACAATAAAAATTCGCAGGCCGCCGAATTTTTAGCGGTTGCTTTACAACAATATAGACAGGATGACGTTATGGTGCCTGCCCAGGTTTACGAGCATAAAGGGATGATAAAGGAAGGACTCGGGGCAAAGGATGAGGCGCTTGCTGCTTATAAACAGGCGTTGGAGACAGGGGCAGATGGATTATCGCAGAAAGTTAGACGGCGGATAGAAGCGGCTATTGAGCGAGTTTCACCGTGATGCCTTATAAGTAAATTAATTTTAGCAGTACATAATAAAATTGCTTTATTTGGTTGATTCCGAGAAGAGAACAGGATGCCTGAAGGAAGACCAATAGCACCCAATAAAATTTTAGGGCCGGTAATACCGAAATACCCGGCGGGCGCCTCAATTACGCCAAAAGAGGCCATAGGGATATTGCGCAGGCATATACTGTTGATAATTATTCTTACTATGCTGGGTTTCGTGGCGGGCGGTGGCGGCTGGTATCTCTTACAGAAGTTTCTTCCGGAATATGTTGCAACAGCTTATATTAAAGTCCTGCCTCCGGTAAAAACAGACCCTATGGTCATCGATACACCTCAAACTCAGAAAGATATTCTGTATGGCCACCGATTGTCGATAGCTAATCTTATTAAACAGCAGAGTAGTTTGCAGAATTTGCTTGAAAGCGATGTCGTCAGAAGAACAGAGTGGTTCAGGCACAGAGATGGAAATATAAGAAAAGCTGTAAAATACCTGGACAACCATTTACGTGCCGAACCTCATAGAGATGCCGAGTTTGTTGAAATCTCAATGACCTGTCGTGATGCCAGAGAAGCGGCTGATATAGTTAACGAAATGGTGCGTTTATTTATTGCAAGGCGGGTAACTACGGAAAGAGGAAAGGTAAATGATGAACTGAGAATGCTTCAAGGCCGTCAGGATCGTGTTCAGGAGGAGCTTGATGCAGCAAATGACGCCCTTGATGATGTCAGGGAGAGATGGGGTATAACCGACCTTGCTATGCCCGTGGGACGAAATTTCCAGCATACAATAACCTTAAAGTTGAATGATTTGGAACTTGAAAAAAACAAGCTCGAATTAGCTATAAGACAGCTTAACGCTGATATAATGAATCTTCAGGATTTGGCAGTAGGTCCTATTACCGAGCAGATTGAATATATTGTAGAACAAGATCCTGTTATGATTACGCTTAATCAGCAGCTTGCTTTTCAGGAAGCCCAGCTCTCGGGCAAGCTCGCTAAATTCGGCGAAAACCACAGGGATGTGCGCTTATTGAGGGAGCAGGTGGACGAAATTAAAAAACGAAGAGATCTCAGGAAAGCTGAAATAGCAGATCAGGCCCGCAGGGCGAATCTTGAAAATGCACGTGATGGTTTACATGTATTACAGGAAAGATTCGAACAGGTGGAAAAAATGCGGCAGGAGGCGGAGGCGAAAAAAGAAGAGCTTGACAGAGCGCGAGTTCAGTATGAGCAGCGGATGAAGGTAAGGGATGAGCGTGTTTTGATGCTCGACTCAATTAAAGAGCAGGTTGAAAAATTGAGGATGATGCACGATGCTCCTGAGATACCTAAAGTACAACGTGCCGGAGATGCCCCGATACCGTTGGAAATGGTATTTTCGCGACAGTGGTATATTTGGTTTCCAGGTGGGACGATGCTGGGTTTTATGCTTAGTATAGGTCTTGCCTTTCTTATTGAATTGTCTAATGACCTTGTACGAACACCAAGCGATGTTGCCAGGTTTTTACGTATTCCGCTTTTAGGTATTATACCGGACGCATCCGAAGATGGTCAGGTTAGACGTATTGAGCCTTGCCATGCTGTTCGTCAGGCACCTTATTCTATAATAAGTGAGTCTTACAGACGATGCCGAACAAACCTGAAGCTTTCCGGAACGACTGGTACATTGAAGTCTATTCTTGTCAGCAGTGGAATGATTGGTGATGGCAAGACTTCCGTAGCGGTTAATCTTGCGACAGCCTTTGTTGCTACAGATAAAAAGGTCCTGCTGATAGATGCTAATTTCAGACAGCCTAATTTACGAAAGCTGTTTCCAAAGATACAAACCGATATGCTCGAAGATAAACTTGAAGCTGAAGGTTTCGATTTTGGATTAAGCAGTGTGCTGATGAACCAATGCGGATTTAATGAGGCAATAAGACATAGTGGAGTAGACGGTCTTGATATTATAGATTGTGGACCATTGCCTGCTAATCCGGCTGAACTTCTTGGCAGCTCCAGGATGGGGGAATTGCTTGCGGAGCATCGTAAAACTTATGACCACATTGTAATTGATGGGCCACCGGTTTTACTGGTGAGTGACGCCAAGATATTATCGAGATTTGTCGATACGACAATCCTGGTATTTAACGCCAACACTACGAGCAGAGGGGCTGCTCAGAGGACAATTCGTGAATTTGAAGAGGTAGATGCTAATTTAATCGGGTGCATACTCTTTGCCGTAAGAGCTATGAAAGGTGGATATTTCCACGAGCAATTTAAATCTTATCAGGAATATCAGAAAAAGGCCGGAAAGGTTGCGGTTACCACTGGTTGATGGATTTATTTGCTGACTTTATTGAAAAGTGAATACTATTTGAGTGTATGTTAGTATAATGACATCCAGGTTCATATATAATTAGTAAGATATTCTTAAACCTGTATGCAGGCAGATTAAAAGGCTTATTCTATGGAGAAATTTTTAGTTACCGGCGGGGCCGGCTTTATTGGCTCGAATATCTGCAGAGAGCTCGTTCAGCAGGGTTGTTTTGTAAGAGTTGTTGACAATCTGCTTACGGGCAAAAAAAGCAATCTTAATGATATTATAGACAAAATCGATTTCATCCAGGCCGATATGGGCGATGCGGAGGTCGCCCAGTCAGCTATGAAAGACATTGATTATGTTTTACACCAGGGCGCGTTACCATCGGTCCCGCGTAGTGTTGATGACCCCGCCGCGACACACCAGCACTGTCTTAATGCTACTTTTACACTTCTTTTAGCCGCACGCGATGCCGGCGTGAAGCGGTTTGTTTATGCGGCCAGCTCTTCTGCCTATGGTGATACTCCGACCTTACCTAAGGTCGAGGCGATACCGCCCAGTCCTCTTTCGCCTTATGCTGTGTGTAAGCTGGCCGGCGAATATTATTGCTCGGTTTTTTATCAGGTCTTTGGTCTTGAGACTATTTCACTGCGTTATTTCAACGTATTCGGTCCGTACCAGGACCCGGCGAGTCAATATGCGGCTGCTATACCCGCTTTTGTTACGGCGATATTGAAAGATGAACCACCAACTATCTACGGCGATGGCGAGCAGAGCCGTGATTTCACTTATATTGATAATGTTGTCGAGGCCAATTTGCTTGCCGCAAGGGCAAAGCAGACTAAGGGCGAGGTCATAAATGTTGCCTGTGGTGAAGCTGTTACTGTAAACGAGATTATTGCAAAGATTAACGATTATGTTGGTAAAAATATTAAGCCTGATTACACCGACCCGCGCCCCGGAGATGTAAAGCATTCTCTTGCGGATATAAAATTGGCTGAGAAGCTAATTGGCTTCAAACCGAAAGTACCATTCCAGGATGGCCTGCGATTAGCGATAAAATGGTATCGTGAGAATCTTCTGTGATTATCAGATATTAATTCATTTGCTTTTTAAGCGTTTCTGCGTTTTTGATTAGTTCTTCCCGGCTTATTTGCTTTTTGGGTTCAAGCTCAAAGGTCCATTCATAAGAATCGACAATTCTTTCCGGGCTGGCTATTTGAGCGAAGAAATCGAATGGAAAGCCGTCATACCATGGTCCTTTTAAGGGTCGATGAGTATTTAAGGTCTCATAGCCTTCTTTGCTTATTCTGACCCAATAATCACCGTACCATTCGAATGAGACTGTGACGGGTGAGGCGCCTATTTCCTCATCATTCAACAGAACCAATGCCCCCTGAGGTTCAGTATTTATTGTTAGTTTGCGTTCCACACAGCCGGCGAGTAACGAGCCGGCAATTAGGCATACCGTTATCACGAAAAATGAATTGTGTTTTGCCATAAGAATTATCCTTAAATCATATAGGCTCATAACGAACATATTATAAAGGGAAGTGTAAGAAGATAAAGGCCAAAATTTGCACGATTTGTTTTTCAATCGGCCGATACACATCTGCCCTCAGCCCAGTTCCGCAGATATTGGACATTTTCAGCTAATGTTACCGAAATCGGGGGTGAATTCCTTAGAGCCGAGAGAATCTTCTCTGTGCTCAGCCCGGCCTTTTCGGAATAGACCTCGTGTAAAGCGGATACAACAGCTTGCTCTATTTCAGAGCCACTATAACCGTCAGATGCTTCAGCCAGAGCATCCAGGTCGAACTTTTTTGGGTCTCGTTTGCGTTTCATTAAATGGATTTTAAATATTTCTTTCCGAACATCCTGGTTGGGCAAGTCAACGAAGAATATTTCATCGAAACGTCCTTTGCGGAGTAACTCAGGGGGTAAAGCTCCGATGTCATTGGCGGTGGCTACTACGAATACAGGCGCTTCGTGTTCCTGTAACCATGTCAGGAGGGTGCCGAACATCCTTTGGGACAGGCCCCCGTCGGCGCTTCGGCTGGCGGCTGATGCGAAGGCTTTTTCGATTTCATCAATCCACAGAATTACAGGTGCCATCATTTCAGTTTGCCGCAGTGCATCGCGTAGGTTTCTCTCGGACTCACCGATAAAGCTGGCGTATAAAGCGCCAGGGTCCATTCTCAATAGCGGCTGATGCCAGGCGGTTGCGATGGCTTTAGCGCAAAGGCTTTTACCGGCACCCTGAACACCGAGCATAAGTACTCCCTTTGGTGCATCAATACCGAATTCTTTAGCTTTGGGGCTAAATGCATCTTTACGCTGGTTCAGCCATTTCTTAAGGCTCTTCATGCCGCCGATTTCGCTTAGGTCCAGTGGTGTTTGAATATATTCGAGCAGGCCTCCTCGCTGAATCATTTTTCGTTTGCTTCCGATCACGATGTTTATGTCGTTGTCGTCGAAGCGTCTATTGTGGGCGGCGGCATCGATAATAATACGTTCAGCCTGGCGGCGGGTCAGGCCGCGAAGGTTACGGATAATAGTATCAAGCCCTTTTTGCGAAATACCGATTTCGATAGGTTTTTTACGATGGAAATGCTGCAATGTATTTCTAATAATTTTTAACAGCTCCTGACGGCTTGGATAAGAAATCTCGAATGGTTTGGCATAAGATTTCACGACTTCCGGCAGTGTATCGTTGCTGTCAATCATCACGAGTGTGCTGCCGTTCTTCTCGAAGAGGTCGATAAGGTCACGCAGAGCGCGCAGTGTTGTGCCTTTTTTAAGATGTTCGGCAAGGTCGAGAGTCACACAAATTGATTCACCTTTTGTATCTGCGAATTGTCGAAGGCCGGATGTGGGTGCCTCGGTATCAGCTATAAATGGACTATCGGATAAAAAGCCTTCTCTGACTCCTCCGGCAATAGACCATATCCACATGCTTCGTTTCAGGTCAAGTGCGGTTTGACATATCATTTCCAGTGTATAACGTTCTTCATAGGTTACAATGGATATACAGTAATATCCACTGTCGATAAGTTGTTGAAATCGCTCGATGTCATTCATTTCACACTGCCTTAAGTATTTTATTATCGGGAATATGCTTTTATTTAACAGCCAAACGTAATGATTGAAAACGTTATTGTTGTTTTCCTTAAATTCCCTTGCGCAGAATATCCCTTATTATACGGAAATAGTGAAGGGCACGAAAGCACAAATTTTGTACCTGAACGTCTTTTGTGACAGTCTTCATTTTTGAGAAGCTAAATAGCTTGCAAAAGTCAGCACTGGGATTAAAATTAAAAACCAAGCCGGTAAAGGTGTTGGTAAGCTATGGAGTTGCGAATGAGAAAGGGATTTCGGCGAATCAATTGCATATTCCATTTTTTAGGGAATCTGCTTGAGACATTAGGTCTGATTCTTTTGTTCCCGATTATCGTTGTTCTCATTTACTGGGGACGAATGGGTGATGGTTGGATTACCGCAACAGCTTTTGTTGTCTCGGCTTTAATCTCATTTTCACTTGGAATGATTTTACGGCACAAGTTTAAACCTCAGGCTCTTGATACTACAAGTTCTATGCTTATATGTGCGCTTAGCTGGCTTGTTGTCTCGGCGGTGGGTGCCTTGCCTTTTCGGATGGCAACTTCTTTGAGTTATCTTGATGCTTATTTTGAAGCTATGAGTGGTTTTACAACGACTGGCTTCACGATTTTTTCCGGTCTGGACGAAATGCAGAGAAGTATACTTTTTTGGCGTGCGCTTACACAGTGGCTTGGTGGGATAGGCATACTTTCTTTTTTCCTGGTGCTGACTTTTCAGGCAAGTGGAGCTCATCGTATCTTTGGAGCTGAGAGTCATAAGATTTCTTCTCGGAGACCGGCGCCTGGGTTATTCAATACGCTCCGGATTATCTGGGTCATCTATGTGATATTTACGTTATTGGCTGTTATAGTTCTCATTATTGAAAAGATGCCGGTTTTCGATGCCGTTTGTCACGCTTTTTCCGCCTTGTCCACCGGGGGATTTTCTCCCCACGATAGTAGTATAGGATTTTATAGCCTGATGGAACATCCCAATTACAGGCTAATAGAATATACTCTCACGTTTATAATGATATTGGGTGGGATTAACTTTTTAATTCATTATCGTATTTTAACCGGAGACTTTAGGGCCCTGTGGGATAATATTGAGATACGTTACTGGTGGCGGTTTATAGCGGCTTTTGTATTAGTCATTTTGATAGAGCGTCTTTACAGGACCGGTGCTTTTGATGCTCTATTTAGAAGTGGTATTGCCGTTGACCTTGGCGAATTTGAGCGTTCATTCCGGCATAGTATTTTCCAGGTTGTTTCTATTCTTACAACAAGTGGTTTTTCAACGAAATATATCGGTTCTGATTTCTTCGGCACTGCGGCCAGGCAATTGTTTCTTGTTATGATGGTCATTGGCGGTTGTATTGGGTCAACAAGTGGCGGTTTTAAGGTTTTACGCATCGCTATACTTAATCGCTTGATGTTTAGAGAGCTTTTTAAGCTGAGAACTTCCGATATGGCATCTACAGGACTTGTTATTGACAAGAAGATGTTTTCGGAAGATGAAGTGCATCGGATAGGTGCTTTATTCTTTACCTGGATGGCATTATTATTGATTGGTGGAGTTATTACGGCTTTATTTTCGAATCAAAGTTCCTGGCAGTCGTTTTCAGGGATGTTTTCTGCGATGGGCAATATCGGTCCGTGTTATATATCAGGTGCCGATATGATAAGTATTCACCCTGCTGTGAAGCTGACGTATATTTTTGGCATGCTGGCTGGAAGACTGGAAATATTGCCGGTGTTGCTTTTATTTTCAAGAAAGGCCTGGCAATAATTAACCTGGACAATATGGATGTAAAGGGATATCCGAACTTGGAGGTATTAAAATGTATATCGTAGTTACTGGCGGTGGAATGGTTGGCGGCGGGCTTGTTCGTAGGTTGCTGGATAACAAACATGATGTAGTTTTAATTGAGCGGCAAAAGGATATTTGTGACAAGCTGTACGCCGAAACCGGAGTTATCGCAATCAATGCAAGTGCAACGAGTATTGAAGCTTTGAGTGAGGCCGGAATTGCAAAAGCCGATGTGGTGGTTGCAACGACAGGCAATGATTCTGATAATCTTGCCTGTGCAATATTAGCCAAGAGCTTTGATGTGCCCCAGGTTATTGTAAGGATGAGAGACCCTGCGTATAAGAATGCTTATAGGGTTGCCGGTGTCCACTCAATTGTTCGTGTGACCGACCTGATGGTCAGCCAGATTATGATGGATATCGAACACCCGCAGGTCAGAAGAATAACTACGATTGGCGGAGGCAAAGCCAATATCTTTATGATTATCGTGCCTGAGCGGGCAAAGGTTGCCGGCAAGAGTATTCAGGATATCGTTGGGAATCGACATTTTCCCTCGCAGTGTGTTTTCATTGCTGTTTATAATCAGCAAACCGAAGAGTTTTCGATTCCAAGAGGCAAGCAGGTCATAAATGAAGGTGACGAGTTGTTCTTAATCTCGACGGCTGAAGATATTAAAAAAGCGGTTGATTTTCTCACTGCCAGGAATAAGGCCTGAAATCATCGAATATTAGATTTTCAACTTTTTCATTTATTAACTGTTTCAGGTTTTCCATTTGAGATTAAGCCGAGTTTCCATATCTGGTAGAAAGCTTAACTATAGGATTAAAAAACATTTATAGAACAATTGACTTTTTGAAGGTAATCGAGGAAAATATCCCAATTCGTCAATTGTGAAATTTCAAACACTTATTATTAGGAGGCGCAAATGTTTAATGGTATTTTTCATATTCCTCAACCAGCTAATGAACCGTGCTTACAATATGCGCCGGGCAATCCCGAACGTGTTGAATTATCTAACAAACTCAAAGAGATGTTAAATGGTCAGATGGAAGTACCAATGATAATTGGTGGTGAAGAAGTGCGTAGTGGAAATCTTGCAGATATTCGCTGTCCGCATGACCACCGGCATTTGTTAGGTAAATATCACCAGGCCGACGCTGACTATGCTATCAAAGCTGTTGATGCGGCACAGAAGGCCAAGAAAGAATGGGGTGAGATGCCCTGGGAATCAAGAGCAGTAGTATTGCTCAAAGCGGCCGAATTATTATCAGGAAAATACCGACAAACTCTTAACGCCGCTACTATGCTTAATATGAGCAAGACGCCGCACCAGGCGGAGATAGATTCTGCGTGTGAGCTGATAGATTTTTGGCGTTTTAATCCACACTATATGGAAGAGGTATATGGCGACCAGCCGATGTCCTCGGCGGGTATTTTAAATTATATGGAACACCGCCCTCTGGATGGATTTGTTCTGGCTTTGACGCCGTTTAATTTTACATCGATTGCGGGTAATCTTCCGACTGCGCCGGCACTAATGGGAAATACGGTGGTTTGGAAGCCGGCATCGTCAGCGATACTGCCAGCTTACTTTATTATGAAAATATTGGAAGAAGCAGGTATGCCGCCGGGAGTTATCAATATGGTTCCGGGACCCGGTCCGGTTGTAGCCCCGCCGATATTGGATGATGTCAGGCTGGGTGGCATTCACTTTACCGGGAGCACATATGTTTTTTCGACTATCTGGCTGGCGATTGGCAAAGATATACGAAAATATGTTTCATACCCCAGGATTGTTGGCGAGACCGGTGGAAAAGACTTTATAGTGGCTCATGCCAGCGCTGATGTTAAGGCTCTTGTGGCAGCTTTAGTGCGAGGAGCGTTCGAGTTTCAGGGGCAGAAATGCTCGGCTGCTTCGCGAGCGTATATCCCGGATTCTATATGGCCGCAGGTGAAAGAGCTGTTATTAAGTGAGATTGGTGATATTAAGATGGGTGATATTACTGACTTTAGGACATTTATGGGGGCTGTTATCGACAAAAAGGCATTCAATACCATAAGTGAATATATTGAGTTTGCCAGAAATTCGCCCGATATGGATATTATCATAGGTGGTGGCTGTGATGACTCAAAAGGATACTTTATTGAGCCTACTATTGTCGTAACTAAAGACCCGAAATCAAAGTTAATGCTTGAGGAGATTTTCGGGCCTGTCCTGACTGTGTACGTCTATCCGGAGGGTGAGTACGACCAGACTCTTGAATTGTGTGATCAAACTTCGCCCTATGCTTTAACTGGGTCGATATTTGCTTTGGATCGCAGCTCGATTGTGAAGGCTATGAATGTACTGCGTCACGCGGCAGGTAATTTTTACGTTAACGACAAGCCAACAGGAGCGGTCGTATCTCAGCAGCCTTTCGGTGGGTCACGTGCATCAGGCACAAACGATAAGGCCGGTAGCTGGCTTAACTTGGAGCGATGGGTCTCGCCACGTGCGATTAAAGAGACGTTCCTTCCACCGAGAAATTTCCGTTATCCGTATATGCAGGAAGAATAACTGAAAATTAATTTTCAATCTAAAAATTCGGAACCAAAGGCACAGAGGATCATACTTTTGTGCCTTTATTTTTATCCATTTGATTTGATTAAATAAAATTGTTGGAGCTGGGACAAAAGAGCCGATGATAAATTTAGGGAAGGTGTTTATACCTGTATTAATAGTATCTCTGAGAGAAAAATAGAAGTGGTCCTGAAACGTAAAAAATTAAAATACCTGGTTTTTATTATAGTTATGCTGTGCCTTGGGGCTTTTGCATATCTGGGAAGCGGTCTGTTTCACGGTGCAGTTACAATACACCAGCTTTTAACAGAGAATAAGCATCTCAAGCAGGCGATAACTAATCTTACGGAAGAAGAGCAAATAGGTTATGCAAAGATAGTCACACAGGAGACGAAAGACGGGCGGCTTTTTACTACTGTTAAATTCGTTGAGACTGCCAGAGATGATAAGCTGAAAAAGATTCTGGAGAAAGAATACACAATTGAGGGTGATATCATCCACTTTGATGCATTGATTATTAAGTTTGGTGACAAGATGGTTATGGACGGCAAAACGAGGGCATTATATCTCTGGAGGAGAGTTTATGGGGAAAAAATGGCTCCCGAAAAAGGTTTTGTTATAGAACAGCCGGGCGCAGAGCCTTTAAGATATGGTGATTTGCTTAAAGCACTGCCAATAAAACAGAGGCAGATGTTTTGGTTAAGTATCTGGGAGCTTGCGAATGACAAGGAGAAGTTAAAACAATATGACATCGAGGCAATCTACGGAAATGTTGTTTATTCGAAATTGAGAGAAGGCCTTATTTATGTCTTCAAATTAAGCCCGACCGGCCATTTCTACGATGTCGTAATCCCCGATATGTAGCCCAGGAAAGTGGTATTCTTAACTGAAGGTACTACTGGAAGTTGTTCGTAACAGTTTCTGTTCTTTTAGTTCACTTCTAAATCTGCTTTTCATAAGTTTCATTTGATATGTTGGAGTGAGGTTCCTGGTTGACGAGTTAAGTTGTTTCGGTTATTGTATGGGCTAATAGTTTGTTTTTAATGAAGTTAGGGTTCTGTTTAATGAAGGAAAGTATTGATTTTGATATTGTCGTAGTGGGAGGTGGGATTGTCGGCTTAGCATCGGCTTACAAAATTGCACTTAGCCATCCCAATATTCGCGTTGCTGTATTGGAAAAAGAAGAGCAAGTGGCGGCCCATCAAACTGGCCATAATTCCGGGGTAATTCATTCGGGATTGTACTACAAACCCGGCTCTAATAAGGCACAAACCTGTGCTAAGGGACGAAAAGAACTTGTTACTTTTGCTAAAAGATGTCGAATCCCTTTCGAGATATGCGGAAAAATAATCGTAGCGACCGAGGATAGGGAACTGCCTAATATGGAGAAGATTTTCCAAAATGGCATAGAAAACGGCATAGAAGGCATTGAAAAAATAGGGCCGGATGAAATTAAGCAAATCGAGCCGTTTTGCACCGGTATTGCGGGAATAAAAGTGCCCTGTACGGGTATTATCGATTTTAACAGGGTGGCGGAAAAATTAGCTGAATTAATAGAAAGGAAAGGGCAGGGTAATAAAGTCCTGCTTTCGCATAAGGTAATCGGTTTTGACAAGCATGATTTCTATACGAAGGTTAAAACAAACAAAGGGGCCTTCGATGCGAAGTATATTATC
>JASFVS010000311.1:0-3925 GCA_050049715.1 Phycisphaerales bacterium | reverse complement strand
GATAATATTTCATCCAGGCGGGCTACGTTAAATATATGGCGGTTTTGTTGACTTCGGTTCGCACCCACTTAATCATCCCATTCTGTCATCTAAATTGCGAATAACATTTCTATCTTCAGTTCGCACCAGTTTAAACACTGTACGAAGCTCATGCTGGCCGGAGTTTACCCCCGAGAGGCTACACTCACAACTCGCAACAGGGGGGTAGAAATGCTCATCTCTCGGACATTAATTTCGATTTCAATTGATTTTAGAGCCAAAATATGGTATAATACCCACCTGTTGGCCAGCAGGCTAACGATATAGCGGAGAACCGCAAAGCTTGTCCTCGAGTGTCTTAGTCGGGGATCTCGTATCAGCAGATACACACCAAAAAATCATCGCCTGTTAAAATAGGTAATATTTTGAATTTATTTAGGATTTCGAATTTATGCAAAATACCCTTCACGAACCACGAGTATCGAGCATCAAGTATCGAGAATCAAATTACTTACGTCACTCTAAGGCTCTCTACATTTGTCGAGAACATTCGACAAATCGACCCTTTTTATGCAAAACAAAGCCAAAGTTAATATAGGCAAAATAAGCAGTCGTGGAAAAATGTGATATGACAATCTTCAGAGATATCAGACTAAAAACAGAGTTTAACCGTTTTCTATTTGTCTTAAAATAGATAATCTTTATAATGAATTGTTCACCTAAAACACAGCTTTTTATGGCCTGATAAAAGCGAATAAATAAAATAACTGATTCTGGAGTATAAAATGTTGAAAAAAATACGGATATTCCTTCCTGTCCTGCCAGGCCGGCGACGAGGCGGGCTTTGGATATTTCTAATGTACGCGTTTTTATGCAACCTCTGCCTCTGCGAGGTGCTTGCGGACAAAATAATCCTGAAAGAAGGGCAAATTATTACCGGCGATATACTCACCGAGAAAAAAACGAAATTATACATCGACATCGGTATAACGGTCCTGGCCGTCCCGAAGGATAAGATACTCGAATACGAATATACCGGCTCCTTCGAGATTCCGGAAACCGACATCAACAACAAAGGAACAGATGCAAATAAATCATCCGTCCCTGAAGCCGCTAAAGAGCAAAGCAATCAGCTCTACAAAACCGCTAATCTGAAAACAACAACTATCGAAAAAAGTGTGGACACAGTTTCAGAAGCAGTCGTTAAAGTGTCAAGCCCTTCGGGGACCGGCTCGGGCTTTTTCATAAACGAAGAGGGATATTTAATAACCAACTATCACGTAATAGAAAAAGAAACAAAACTCGAAGTTACGGTGTTTCAAAAAGCGAAGGACGGCTTCGAGAAAAAAATCTTCAAAAGGGTTAAAATTGAAGCCATTAATCCTTTCGTTGACCTGGCGCTGTTGAAAATTGAAGACCTTGAAAATACGAAGACAAAGTTTGTCTATCTCGGCGATATCGACCGTATCAATGTCGGCGAAGAGGTCTTTGCCATCGGCACTCCGCTCGGCCTGGAACGAACCGTCACGAACGGCGTAATCAGCACGAAAAACAGGGCTTTTGAGGGGCTTATCTATATACAAACCAACGCCGATATAAATCCGGGTAATTCAGGAGGCCCGTTATTTAATCTGGCCGGCGAGGTCATCGGCGTTACTAATATGGGATATATATTTTACGGCGGACTTGGCTTTGCAATACCAATCAACTACGTTAAACACTTCATAGAAAACCGTGATGCATTTGTCTATGACAAAGATAATCCGAACACCGGCTATCGATATCTTCAGCCGGACAGAAGACGCAACAAAGCCAGACCAAAAATGCCGGAGAAAAATTATTAACACTAAATCATAAACCAACAATTCACTAATGGATAAATTGCCGAAGGAAATTCAAATGATACACGTTACAAAAGCTAATCCTATGCGCAAAGGTCGCAAAATACACAGCGCCTCGATTGTTTTATGCACCCTTTTCTTCATGGTTTTGTGTACATCTTTATCTTTCGGAGTCCAGAATCTTGACGATGCGGCTAAGCTTATTCCACCTGAAACCGTTCTGTTAATAGATATCGATGATTTTAGTCATCTCAGGCGGCAGTTTGAAAAAACCAGCTTTTATAAATTCTATAAAGACCCGGCAATGGCTCCCTTCGTCAATAACCTCAAAACCAAATTACAGGAAAAATTGCAGGAAGAAGATGATGAGCTGTTAGATATAATATTCAATAAAGAAGTATTGCCCGAGGGTAGAGTGACTTTTGCGCTTGTAATAAACGAGCAAATAAAAGATTCCAACGACCCACCTCTGTTACTTTTAACCCAGTGGGGACAAAACACGAACCGAATCAAAGAATTGATTGATAAAATGGTGAAAGAGGATGTCGAGGACGGCTTCTACCGTCAAAGTACAAACTATCGCGGAGTCGATATTATAACAATCGGCCCCAAACCTTCGGATTCTGTCAGCTATTGTTTTACCGACGATTATCTGATTGGAGCTGCGAATCAGGATTTGATAAAATTCACTATTGCGCATATAAAAGGTGCCGACAGCCCCACACTTGCCAATGATTCCGATTACACAGCTACGATGAGAACGATTAAATCATCCACCAATGGACAGATTGATGTCTATGTCAACATAAAGCAAATAATTAAAATGGCGATTGCCGAGGACCCCACCGATAAAGTGAAAACAACCATAAGCAACATAGGCGTCGATAATGTCGCATCCCTCGGTTATTCAATCGGGCTGGGCGACTCTCCACAATCATCCGGCATAGACCTTTTCGGAACAATATTTCTAAAAGTAACAGGCCCCAAAAAAGGCATCTGCAAAATGCTCGACTTAGAATCGGCCTCTTTCAGACCGCCACGCTTTATTCCGAACTCGGCATATTCGGTATCATTTGTGAATTTGAATATTAGAAAGGCATTCGAAACACTTGGAAACATCTTGAACAGCATGTCACCACAATTTGGTGCCATAATGTATATGCCGATTATTCCGTCAGGTCCTCAGGGTGAGCCGCCGCTTCTACTGAAAGATGATATTATTGACCACCTCGGCTCGCAAATTATTATCTCACAAAGCACAGGTGAAAGCACATCCAATATTAACACGCCGATGTCAGGACAATCACTTTTTGCTCTGAAGATAAACAATCGCAATGCCCTGGAAAAATCTATGTCGATTCTACACAGTAAAGCGTTGGCGGCAAACAATCCCGATGCAAAACGACAGCTTCTCGGCTATACTATATATTTAGTTGATATGCCGACCTTATTCCCACCTTTTATGCGACAACCGAAAAGACCGATGCAAATCACCGGCACGTCCGAGACTCCAAAAGCACCCAAATTAGCGTTCACTGTCACTGACACTCATCTGATTATCTCAACCGAACCTGCTGTTGAGAAGGCCATTCGTACACTGAATAGTACTGGAATGGTATCGTTGGACTCTGCAAAATGGTTTAACAGGGCAAAATCGATTATTCCCTCGGCTGTAGGAGTAGCCACTTTAGAAAACAATGCAGATGCGATTGAAATTTTATGGTCCGGGTTGCGTAACTTAAAAAAGCAAACAGGCGAAAGCAAAAACGCAAACCCGGATGTACAAATAGGCGTCGGAGCAAGGCCGGGCTCACCCTTACCACACTTAATGTTCTCACAAACGGGAGAAGACTTATTCGATTTCGGTCTTTTACCGGAATTCGACGAGATTCGTAAATATTTTGGCTTATCCGCCTCTTATGGCCTTAGCAGGCCGGACGGATTCTTTTTCGAATTCAAATACCTAAATTCACGTGGCAATTGATGAATTATAGAAAACACTAAAAAAGGTGATAATCAATTATTAGTGTATAACCTTATTGAGAGGATAGGTTATTATGCCCGAAGCACCCGCTCGCTTTAAAACAGGCACAAGTGACCGTTCG
>JASFVS010000329.1:0-3642 GCA_050049715.1 Phycisphaerales bacterium | reverse complement strand
TCTGTTACTCTTTTAGGCTAAGGAGCTTGCAAAATGTCCGTCCCATAAGTGCTGATATCAGCCTTATCAATACTGATAACAGCCTTGAATAATTGCTTCAAATGTAGTATAATATGCAAAGATTAAAGGCCAATATTTGTATCTGGATTAGAATTTATGGAACTACCACAAATCAACGTAGCTGTAGAAGAATTGATGTTCAGCCTTTTTCAAAGACCCTTACATCCCGAGCTTTTCAAGATATATTCAGAGCGACGATTAAATACTGAAAAGTACGAAGCTATCATATGGATTACCGGATGTACACATGTCGTCAGCGTTTTTTCCGGTGATATCTGTCTTGCCGAGGTTGTAAGTGCGCCCGGCCAAATGCTCCCATCCCGAGGGTTGATTGAGCGTTTTCAATTCCGTGGACCACGGACTCATAAATGCACGCTGAGCCGGGGGATTAATTATATGACCGATTTCCAAATTGAGAAGATGAGTCCGAACCTGTACCGCCAGAGTCATAATGACCTCGAGCATTTTGCCAGAAACCGCGGCGCTTTTGTAAAATTCCCGGAACTGGAAATCGGCAGACTCCAGCCTTTCTGCTATGTTGACTTCGAGGCCAGGAAAACTGAATTACATATCCATACTTTTGCCGCATATCCCGACCAGGTAACAATGATTAAGACACAATCATTGTTTGATTTTCAATAAGATAATTTCACCTTAATCATCTACTGTCGGGATTGTTTGGGGAGGCTCATATCGGCTTGACTATGCGAGAAATAATTTAACTTTAATTATTCTGCATCTGAACGTTTTGTTTCAAGATATCCAGCTTCCCGCGAATTTCCTGGGACATTTTACTGTTCGGAAAATCTTTAACAATCTGCTGTCCTATATCGAATGCACTATTCCATTGTTTTTCAGTAACGGCAATTGAAAATTGTACACCGAGGTTATGCAGCTTTGTTCGGAAAACATCTCTCGCAGCTTCCTGCAGGGCCAGTCCTTCATTCGGGGTAAGATAGGGGTCAAGCTCTTTCAGGATCTCAAGGCTACGGTCGGTTTCCTGGCTTTGTACAGCATCGTCCCAGGCTGCAAGTAATATTTTTTTCCGCTCTTGTTTTTTATCAAGCAGGGTTTGTCTCATTGCCTTAGCCTGCTCGCTCTCCGGATACATTTTGATAAGCCCTTCAATCTGGGCGCTTGCTCTGGCCCACTGGTGCCCCTCAAGCAGCTTATTGATATGCGTTATAACCTGATTCGCCCGCTCCTGGTCGGTCGCAGTACGATACTTTTCCGCCTGTACTCTTAATTCTTCAGCCAGTTCCCTATATTCCGTACGTTTGGCTATTTCATTAATCATTTCCTCCGCAGCATCAAAATCCTGTTCCTGGACCTTTTCGAAAACCGCTTCACGTAAAGATTGTTTATCCGCATCTCGGACTGCAATCGCCTTAGCAGCGTCACGAATGCGGGTGCTGTGGCTAATTTGAGTTAGTCCCGAGTGTATTTTTTCCAGGGCATCGGCAACCTCTGCAAGTTTGGTCGAATTGCTTTGAAGCGCTTCGAGTATTTTAAACAACTTTGATGCCATTGCTAAAAGCGCGCTTAGAAAAATCAAACTCCCAAACAAGAACACAAACTGACGTGTCTCATTATTTCGGAAAATGCCGGTAAACCATGTAAGCAGGATCACAATTGCCAACGTTACACAGACCGTTACTATGTGCCATTTATATCGCTGCAGGAAGCTGTCTTTTTGTGAACTCATAACCTTCCTCTTGTGAAAAAATGGTCTTTATCTTGGTTCTATCTCTAAACTACTATGATATAAAATCTTCGTTCATTTGTCAATCATGAAAGACGATAACGTAAAAATATTATAGTCGGCAAAAGATAGCAAAATCGGCTGTTTTTTTACATTTTCAGCCCTTTTTTAAGTCATCTTTGCCATCAAATCCCAGCTCGTCAGCATGTCAATTTTTTGCAAAATACGCGTAAACCCAAGGGTAACTCAGACAATAAATTCATCGGCAGGAAAATGGTAAATCCTTCAGGGAAACCATTTAATTATGTCGAGCACCCTTTATAATTATTTCTGTCGGTGCAAGTAATTTATAACGTATTTGGCGCCATACAATCGTTCTGCCAAAGGCCGATATGATAATAAAAAACAGTAATAACGCCGGCCATATACAACAAAATAATATATCAGTAATACAAGCGGCTACCAATGCCTCACGCTCGTCATGGAACAATCTGTTGGCCATTCTTTGTCTTAATATCGCCCCAATCAACTGATTTATGAAAAATACAATCGGAACAGCTATAAAAAGACCAGGAACCTTATGATGAACCACTGCGGCGTAAATTACCAGGCCGGCTACACCCCATATACCTAATACTGAATATAAGTTACTGCACAATCCAAACCACCACGTCCCCGGCGCATATACACGAGTTATTAAAAATTGCCTTCGGCCGAATTCTAAAAGTTTCCGCCACGTCGTGGATTCATGAGAAGCCACCAGACATGCGGGAACAAAAGCTACTTTCATACCAGCCTGTTTAGCGGCACAGCTTAGCGACAAATCGTCACTCAAGACTTTGGGCCAGATTTTATCAATACCTAAACTGCGAAATACATCAACACGAACAGCCATCGACCCTCCCCATGCATGATTAAATCGAGTGTTGCCGAGCAATTGTGCAATCTTTGCATTTACCGATGATAGAGTCAATGTGGCCAGGTTGTTTTTTTTCGGTATGAACCAACGGTAGCCTGTAGCAACACCGTTCTTTGGCTGGCGAAGCGGGTAAACCAGGTGACTGAGCCAGTTGCTGTGAACACAAATATCAGAGTCGGCAAAGGCCATAACATCGATATCATTACCGATTCTCTCGTAACAATACAATAGATTATGAATTTTCTGACTACAGGATCGACTTTTACCTGCGATATAAACTTTCACATCCTGAGCTTTTGAAGTCTCACTGAGTTGATTTTTCAGTTTGCACAATTCACTGTAAGCAGGGTCCGATTCATCGGCAACCACAAACCACAAAATATAATTGTCATAATCCTGATTATAAAGCGAGGAGATGTTGTTCTGAAAATTCGGGTCAAGACCTTTACACGGCACAATAAGCACAACCCGCTGACCGTGCCATAAACGCTCTTTCTTGTGTTTTACCAGTGTATAGCGATAATTATTATACGCCTGGAACAAAAACAGAAATTGTGAGAAGATTGCTACCAGCGCTATATAGTGATACCATTCCATTATCTTGTCTTACATCCTGTATTCCGGCTGAAATGAAATCTATGATATAGAAGCCAAAGGTACTATCGAATCAATTAATTGTTCAACAGTATAAGATTTTGCCAGGTCAATTGGAATTAAGCAACCGTGACTGTGATTGGAAGCTATGATTATCAGGTTATCGCCGGCTTGATTCCATCCCTGTTCCTGTGGCTGGTGGCCGAGGACAAAAATATCAACATCCAACATATCCGCCATTTTATCAAGCAGTTTCTGACTGTGGTTTCTGCCCCAGGTTAAAAGGTAAGCCGAACCCGGTCTGACCACATCGTTGATTTTAAGTTTTTTGCCCAGAATTTTCGGGTTGAATTTTTTTAAATATCGG
>JASFVS010000310.1:0-3938 GCA_050049715.1 Phycisphaerales bacterium | reverse complement strand
TGATAGATTTTATTCATCGTGACCGAAATCATCCTTCGGTAGTTATGTGGAGTGTTGGCAACGAAGTTCGAGAGCAGCCGCGTGAGGGCGGCCATGAAGTTCTCCGGCCGCTTATCGAGACTTGCCACCGCGAGGACCCGACACGGCCTGTCACACAAGGCTGTGACAATATTGCCGCCGATGGTGGTTCAACAACGTTGGAGTTTCTCGAATTGCTTGACATTGTCGGTTATAACTATGTTGACCGCTGGCATGAGCGCCGTGAGTTATATCACAGTATAGACCGGCATGCCCATCCAGAGTGGAAAATGGTTGGTACCGAGAGTTCTCCCGTTCGTAGCGCCTGGGGAAGCTACTCTCTCGGCAGAGACCCCGGCGTTGTTCGACCCAACTACAATACCGGTATGATTCGCGCCGAGCAGCTTTGGAAGTTTGTCGCCACCCACGATTATGTGATTGGCGATTTTATGTGGACAGGTATCGATTATCTTGGTGAAGCCCGGTGGCCCTGGAAGAGTGCACCCAGCGGTATGCTTGACCTGTGTAGTTTTCCCAACGATGGGTACTATTTTTATCAGAGCCAGTGGACTGAAAAGCCTATGATTCATATCTTCCCGCACTGGAACTGGCCTGGCCGTGAAGGGCAGGTTATTCCTGTTCTTTGTTATACTAACTGCGATGGTGTCGAGCTATTTCTCAATGGTAAGTCTTTTGGTGAAAAGCGTCTTGAATTTCCTCGTCAGGGTAATTCAGGCAGTTGGTTTCGTTATGATAGGCCGCGAGTCAATCCGACTACCGCAGATTTGCATCTGAGCTGGGATATTCCTTATGAGCCGGCTGTGCTGAAAGCCGTTGGCAGGAGGAACAAAGAGGTAGTTTGCGAAAAGGAAATACGTACGGCCGGTGCTCCGGCCGCGGTTCGTTTGAGTGTCGACCGTGACTCTATCGTTGCGGATGGCCGCGATGTTGCACATATAACAGTTGAGATTATTGATTCTGCGGGTGTGGTGGTTCCTGTTGCTGATAATCTTGTACATTTTACGATTGGGGGCGAGGGTCGTATTATTGGTGTTGGCAACGGCAATACCAACGACCATGACTCGTTCCAGGCCCACCAACGCCGCGCCTTCGAGGGGATGTGCCTTGTGATAGTGCAGTCGGTAAAAGAATCCGGTAAAGTCCGGTTTGAGGCGAGTTCGGATGGACTTAAAGGGACATCTCTTGAAATCGAGGTAAAACCAAGTTCAGTTTTTGGCATGTTGGTTTTGTAAAGCAGGGTGGTAGGTAACTAACAGAGTGCAGGGTAATAAGAAGAGAAATTTATGAAAAGTGAGAGAATAAGATTAATACTTTGTATTTTGGCTGTTCTTGCTGTGTCCACGATATCATGGGCCAGAACTACTGTAGACTTTGATTTCGATTGGTGCTTCAGCAGAGGTGATTTTTCTGCTGCAATGATACCAGGATTTGATGATTCTGAGTGGCAAGATGTGAATCTGCCCCATGACTGGAGTGTTGAGGGGCCGTTCAGTGCCGAGTATGGCAGCGGAAACGGATATGCACCCGGTGGTGTTGGCTGGTATCGCAAGCATTTTAAGCTTGAACCAATTCATAAAAATAAAGTCATCTCGATAGAGTTCGACGGTGTGTACAATAACTCGGAGGTCTGGATTAACGGGCATTTTGTGGGCAGGCGGCCTTATGGATATTCGAGCTTTCAGTATGACCTGATACCTCACGTAAAATTCGGCTCTGAAGAGAATGTAATAGCGGTTCGCGTGGACCATTCGAAGCATGCCGATTCACGATGGTATACAGGCTCAGGTATATACAGGCATGTACGTTTGCGTATTACGGACAAGCTTCATATAGGTTACTGGGGGACTTATGTTACGACGCCTGAGGTTAAAGAAGACTCGGCGGTTGTAAATATCGAGACTACGGTCAAGAACGATTATGACCAAGCCAAAGCATTTTCCCTTCAGTCGGATATTGTTACGGCAGACGGGTGTGTTTTAGGAAGCTCTACCACTACCGGAACTTTGGAGTCTGAAAAAGAACAGACTCTTAATCAGCAAATCAGGATAAATAATCCTGGGCTTTGGTCGATTGAATCACCAATTCTGTATACGCTTAAAAGCTATCTGGAAGTGAATTCCGAAGTGGTTGACGAGACATCTACAGTGTTCGGGATTCGCACGATTAAATTTGATGCCAATAAGGGCTTTATACTCAATGGAAGAGGCCTGAAAATCAAAGGTGTTTGTCTTCATCATGATGCAGGATGTCTTGGTGCTGCTGTGCCTGATAAGGTGCTGGAGCGACGGCTGAGACTTTTAAAGCAACTTGGCACCAATGCTATTCGAACCAGCCATAATCCTCCTGCACCGGAGCTGCTGGACCTTTGCGACAGACTTGGTTTGCTGGTTAAGAATGAAGCTTTTGATGAGTTTACTCCGCCAAAGAACAAGTGGATTAGCGGCTGGAACTCAAGTATGCCCAGCCGGTTTGGTTATGGGGAGGTTTTTGCTCAGTGGTCTGTGATTGATATACAGGATATGGTGCGCAGAGACAGAAACCACCCGTGTATTATTATCTGGAGTATCGGCAATGAAATAGATTATGCGAACGATCCTTTCTCACACCCTGTGCTGGGGGATAACTATCGTCCCGAGCATCCACCTGCTGAGAACCTTGTCAAATGTGCTAAGCCGCTTATCGAGGCTGTGAAAGAACTGGACCGTACGCGTCCGGTTACGGCAGCGCTGGCGAATATTACCATGTCAAATGCAGTCGGGTTTGCACAAATGCTGGATATTGTAGGATATAATTACCAGGAACAGTTTTATGAAACCGACCATAAGACGTATCCTGAAAGATTTATCTTTGGCAGTGAGAATAATGACCGGTATAGCGCATGGATGGCAGTAAGGGATAATGATTACGTTGCAGGGCAATTTCTCTGGACAGGTATTGATTATCTCGGCGAAGCGTGGCGATGGCCGAACAGAGCCAACGGTTCAGGGATTCTTGATTTGTGCGGATTCAAAAAACCTATCGGCTGGTTCCGGCAGAGTTTGTGGAGCGATGAGCCGATGGTGTATATCTGTGTATCCGGAAACATTCGCAACAGAAGAAGGAGAGTGAGAGTAGTTGAGCACTGGAACTGGCCTGAGAGTACGACAGTTAATGTCGTTTGTTATACGAACTGCCCGGAAGTGTCACTGACTCTCAACGATAAACTGATTGGAACTAAGCGACTTTCAGAAGCCGGAGAAGGCGTGTTAAGCTGGCAGGTCCCTTATAAGCCTGGAGTTCTTAAGGCCGTTGGATTTGAAAATAAAAGCGCCGTTTGCAATTATGTCTTAAGAACGGCGGGGCCTGCGAGCCGGATAAAATTATCGCCTGATGCGACCTGGATTCGTGCAGATGGTAAAGATATTTGCCATTTGGAATTTCAAATTGTGGATGAGAAAGGAGTGCGGGTTCCTGGTGCGCAGCATGAGCTGAAATTCGAAATAAACGGCCCAGGTGACATTATCGGCATTGGAAACGGTAACCTTAACAGTCTTGAAGACCCTAAAGGCAAAGTGCATAAGGCCTATCAGGGGAGGGGGCTGGCAATTATTCAATCGAAACGTAAATCGGGTAAGATAAGGCTGGATGTGAGTTCGGATGGGCTTGAAGGAGCATCTATTGAAATCGAGGTTCGGTAAGGTATTGAGTGTGGTGATTTTTAATGCCCGGTTGTAAAATTAACGGGAGTGAAAGAATCGCTGTGAGTAAATAAGAATTTTTTTTAGGAGATGTTGGAATGGGTAGAAAGAAACTTACATTTATTGTTGTTGCATTGATGTTGGGTGGATTATTGGCGGATGTGTCTGCCAAAACGTATATCCTGCCGGACTCGGGTGAGACCAGCAAGCTGCTGGTATATG
>JASFVS010000236.1:0-5048 GCA_050049715.1 Phycisphaerales bacterium | reverse complement strand
CTTTGCCTACCTCGTTGTTTCTGAAAAAATGGATTGGCCGACAGCCCTGGGAGTCGTATTCATAGCAGGGTTGTTCTTTCTGATATTAACGGGACTGGGACTTAGAAGAAGGATTGTCGAAGCGATACCCGGCTCACTCATCTCGGCTATCGGTGTTGGTATAGGATTATTTATTACCTTCATAGGCCTGCAGGATTTGGGCATTATAGTCAGCGATGAAAATACATTAGTCACAGCAGGGCCACTGACATCAACGGTTCTGATAGGTCTTTTAGGACTGTTCGTCATGGTTTACCTGGAGATAAAAAAGATTACCGCCTCACTTCTGATAGGCATTGTCACCGCCACTGTTCTGGCCGTTGTTTTCAGGCTAATCAAACTACCCGAACAATACATATCTTCAAATATTGATATCAGCCCTGTTGCTTTTAAGCTAAATATCATTGGCGCCTTGAAGTGGGGCTTTTTCGGAAGCATCTTTACGTTCATGTTCGTTGACATGTTCGACAGCGTGGGGACACTGGTCGCCTGTTGCTATAAAGCACGAATGGCCGACGAGCAAGGCAGGATAAAAGGCCTGGATAGACTGCTGGGAATCGATGCCCTCGCAACAATGGCCGGTGCGGTGCTGGGGACTTCTCCTACTACCGCATACGCCGAATCGGCCGCGGGAATCGAGCAGGGTGGGCGAACGGGACTGGCTTCGATAATCACAGGCGTGTTATTTCTGCTTGCGTTGGCCTTTATCCCTGTGGTGGAAATAGTGCCGAAATACGTAACCGCCCCGGCATTAATTATGGTAGGGCTTTTTATGGCAAAGGAGGTCAAAAGGATAGATTTTGCCAATTTAGAAGAGGCCTTTCCCTCATTTATCATAATCGTAATGATAGCGTTGAGTTACAGTATCAGCACAGGATTGGCTTTTGGCTTTGTCTCATTTACACTGATAAAAATCGTTCTGGGCAAGATAAGAGATATTAAGCTTGCAATGTGGGTTATTGCAATTTTGTCTCTGGCGTTTTTGACCATAGACCAGCTACCCGATATAATTAACAAAATCAAGTCACTTATATGAAATTATTGGAATGGAGATATTCTATGTTGAGCAGGATTTCCCACGATAAAATCCTGCAAAATCATATTTGCATCCACGTTACTTTTTGGTTGTTGCAGAAATGGAAAAGAGTATAATCACACCCTGAGATAAAACCAAACACCCAAGGCAATAATCGTCCAAACAGGTACACTGAAAATACTGTTCCGAGTTTACGATATGTGTGAGGCACGAAAGGACTATTTCGGATGGATACTGAAAAACAAAGGCAGATATGGACCCCTATAAAGTTTTCGGAAAAATGGACAGAGGCTACAACAGCAAGGTTTGATGACTTGGCGCCAAGCTGGTACAAGAGAAGACAAACCTTGACCGAAGGGGACGATGATTATAAAGAGTTCTTGGAACGGTTGAAAAGAGAGCATGCTATCGAAACTGGAATCGTCGAAAAGCTATATGATCTGAGCGAGGGAATTACACAAACATTTATTAAGGAAGGGTTCATAGATAGTTACATTGGACATGACGACACAAATATCGCACCAAGACAGTTGATGGGGTATCTGAATGATCACTTTGAGGCACTCGATTTCATTTTTGCAGTTGTTCAAAGCCATCGGGAGTTGTCAAATGGCTTTATCAAAGAATTGCATGCCCTGTTGACAAAACATCAGAAGACAACACCTGCGGTAAACGGTCTCGGCAGACAAACACACATGGAACTGAGCAAGGGCGAGTTCAAGAAACTCCCCAATAATCCACGGAAAGAGGATGGGACGCTGTGTCTATATTGTCCTCCAGAACAGGTAGAATCGGAGATGGAGAAGCTGCTCAATATCTATGAGAAGCTTGTAATAGAAGAGGAGAATCCAATAATCGTTTCGGCTTGGTTTCACCATGCCTTTACCCAAATCCATCCCTTTCAAGATGGGAATGGAAGAATGGCGAGACTATTATCGAGCTTGATATGGATCAAAGCAGGACTTTTCCCCTTGACAGTGAAACGAACCGAGAAGAGTTCTTATATTAAGGCACTAGAAAAAGCCGATGCAGGTGATCCAAGCCACTTGGTCGCATTTTTCAGCGAGGCACAAAGTAAGAGTATTGATAGTTTCCTCAATTACAAAATGGAAGTCAAACCCAAAGACACTCTTGCAGAGGTTGCCACCGTTTTGGGTGAGAAGGTAAGCGAGTTTAAGCGGAAAAAAGAAGAGGATAGACAGAAGTTACTGGCCTGCCATAGAGAAAGTGTGTTTGACAAAGTCTACAAAGTATTTGGTAGCTTAAGAGAAGAGTTGATGGAGACACTTCGCGGAAAAGATATTGAGATACAGGTGAAAAGTGTAAAACCCGAAACCAAGGAGGCACATTGGTATGCAAAACAGATTATCGATTATGCATCGAACCACAATTACTATTTCAACAGATCGCAGCCGAGGTGTTGGTTCCGGTTCCGTTTCAAGATAGCGCAGGAGAAACAGTATGACCTGATAGTAACTATTCATCATTCGAGTTATGATGATTCAGTAATGGCCGTAGGTGCGTTTCTAGAGTTCTTTGACGAAAAGGCTGAAGATGAGGAGGAGCATATGGACTATGCCAGCTCAATACCAATAGATATGGAACCATATAAAATTTCATTGGAGAGTATTACACCAAAATTGCTGCAAAACATTGAGAGTTATATTCGGGATTTTGTGAAAATTGGATTGACAGTTATAACCAGTGAAATTGGTTGATACTCTCAGCCATATAGCAATTCGTAGAGATTAGTACTGCTTACGACTTTATGTTTCACTGATGATGATTAAGTCGCACATAAGAATAAGGGTGTTGGCTCTGAAAATAAAAAGAAACGAAAGATTTGAATAAATCAAAATAAAAACAAGCAAATGTCCCTGCTTTAGTTCTATATGGACTAAAGGTCATAGATTAAATAATTTTAAAATGAAATGAATCCGATTGACAAATATCTTAATATAAATCCCGCTGAGTGTCTGAAGGGATTTGAACACACACATGAAAACGCAAAATATCTTTTATCTTCTGCAAAATTGCTGTCAAAAAATAACAAGATTGGTCCAGCAACCTCTTTAGCTATCCTGGCGGGAGAAGAAGCTCTTAAATCATTTTTATTGTTCTGTAAAGCTTTGCAAATTGACATACCAGCGCGGCTCTCTATATATTTCAAAAGTCATCAGACAAAACACAATACCATTAGGCTTCTACAAGTACTCTCCAAACCGATGGAATATCTTTTTGATTCTGCTCAAGATTGGCTTAAGAAACGAGCAGAAGATCCATCTCAAGTTCCAGAGCGTCCATGGCCTTATATCATTCCAAAGTTTCAGTTGTGGGTTAAACATAATATTACGGATCCTACATCTGAAGTATCCCTAGAAAATAACTGGTGGGAACATGCAAATCTGATGAAAAACGAGGGATTTTACGTTGACTTTAAAGTAAATACTTGGAAAATTCCTTCCAAACTAAGCACTCATGAATATTCAATGGCGGTAAAATACTCCGAAGATTTTATAAAACAATTAGATCTAACTCGAACGGTACCCTTTGAAGACCATACTCAATTCATCGAAATTATGAAAAAACGGATAAAAATCCAAGAAAAGTGAGGAGTGAAAATATATCGGGAGGTTTAAATATGGAAATTAAAATCACGAGTTCGGCTTTCCAAAAAGACGGCATGATACCATCTAAATACACCTGTGATGGCGCAGATATATCACCGCCGTTGCAATGGGATGCCGTCCCCGAAGGCACAAAGAGCATTGCCCTTATAAACGATGACCCGGATGCCCCAATGGGCACGTGGGTACACTGGGTCCTGTACAATCTGCCCGCCGATACCAAAGAGCTGGCCGAAAACATACCGCCCGAGGAGACCTTACCGAACGGAGCAAAACAGGGCATTACCGACTTCGGCAGAATCGGCTATGGCGGCCCATGCCCCCCCGGCGGAACACACAGATATTTCTTCAAGATTTACGCGCTCGATACGCAGCTTGCCCTTGAGGCCGGCGCCAGTAAAAGCCAGTTGCTCAAAGCTATGAAAGGACACATCCTCGTCCAGGGCGAATTAATGGGTAAATATAAAAGACAATAAATCGGTTTGTATATACGGCTCTCAGAAGTTCTCTAAGATGGCGGCCGTATGGACTGCAATCAGCACCAGATAGTCCAAATCACTCAGGCCGTAATGCTCACACTCCATCGAATTATCGGCATACAGCACACCGAAACAACCCGATGGGTCCACAATAGGTGCTATCAATGCAGAGCGTACCTTTTCCTGGTCTACCGGGGCCGAAACCTGCGGTACGAGTAAAAAGTGTTTCTCATCGATTGCCTTATTGATTTTCTCTTTCAATTTTAGCTGATTTAAATCCACCGTATTGCCTTCGTTGTCTTTGCCCGCGTGACAGGTCATCGGCCCCTCGGGCATAACTCTCAAGGCACACCAGCAATGGTACGCATTGAGCTGCCTTAATGTCAAATTCAACAAAACCTTTAATATTTCGTCAAGACCGTTGGCCTTACAAATATTCTCGGTGGCCTCCAGAAAATCGTTTATCCGCTTGGCCGGCAGCTTAATATCAGGCGCATGCTCCTCATCGATTTTTCTCACTATGATTTCACGGGAGGATTCTGTAGGTGGAGACACTACTTCATGCGAAGCTGTTATGAGCGTGTCTTCCAGGTGAATGTGCCTGTCATCGCCGTTCACGACCTCGAGATTAATTTCAATTATAAAATCCGCTATACGAACACAATCGCCGGTCTTGATTTTAGCCTTGTGGATTGCTTTGCCGTTAAGATATGTTTTATTGGCCGAGTCAAGGTCTTCGATGACCCATTTCCCGTCCTGTTCTTTAAAGATTGCCGCATGCTGCCTTGAGACCAATCTTTCAGGCAAAAAAATCTGACTATGCGCATGTCTGCCTATATAAACAGGGCCTCTGTCGAATTGAAACTC
>JASFVS010000150.1:0-7265 GCA_050049715.1 Phycisphaerales bacterium | reverse complement strand
CCATTTTTTTTTACAACCAAACGCATCTAATGTCCTCCTTGCTTCTCTACCCGCTTTAAAGCTCTATACCATTATCCTCAATTCGCAACAATTTGTCAAGTTAACAATTACAAAAACGGACTTATCAATCTCCGTCAATTCGTAACATAAACGTTCACAGAACTTTTATTGCAGGTCTGCCAAAGTCATCACTTTCCCTGCGCCGATATCGATGTAATTATTTTCGAAGTGCTTTTTAAACAAATCTCTCGCCTTATCACCTGAACAATGGCACGGCCCGACATATTTAATACCCAGTTCCTTAAAGGCCGAAACAACTTTTTCTATCCTGCCTTTTGTCGTCCATTCGAAATGGAAGCCTCCCATCACCAGCAGGATATCATCCTTAAACAGCTCTCTCGCCTTATTGACAATATTTACTATCCCCGGATGCGCACAGCCGGTCATTACAACCATTCCCTTGTCCGTTCGAATCATCAGGGCCTGTTCTTTAATTAGCTTTCCGGATACGCCGGTGGAATACACATTTTCACAAACCTGCACAGCCTCCCCAACCTCGATTACCTTCGCCCTTGAGTTCCGTACGTTATCTTTGAACTTTTTCGGAAACGACTTCGGCAAATAAACAGTAACATCGGAGTTTTCTTTGAGAAAGCTTTCCAGGCCACCCGTATGGTCGTCATGAATATGAGAGAGCACCACCACATCAACGCTGTTAGGCTCTATCGATAATTTTTGCATATTATCGACCAGCAAGCTGCCATTGCCGGTATCGAAGAGAATAGTTTTGTCGGCGCCACTGATAAGTGCGGCAAAACCCCAGTCTGTTCCCAGCTCTTTCTCATAAGGATTATTATCGAAGATAACTGTAATAATAAGATTTTGAATACCCTGCGTGGTAACGGTTTTATTTTGTTCGTTCATTATTTGTCCCATCCTTTGAGCGGACTCGGCCAGAAAAATACCCGCGATTAACAGGATACTAACCGCCGGCAGCATAAAAACAACAATAGCCGATAATCTCCGCATTTGTTTTGTTCCTTTCCTGCATATCAACAATTATAACCACTTAGCCGCCTACACAACAAGTGACAAAAGAAATTCTCACAAAATAATGTCTCTGTGCCGGCTGAATCGATACAGTTTTCGCTTGACTTCTTTAAGACGGTCTGATAAACTATTGTATTCAGGGATGGGTGGTGAGGAAGTGTCTATCCGTATCCTCCGCAAAACGCCTGCTCTATTACAGCATTTTTAATTGCACGCAGCAGGAAGATAGTATATAGGATAGCATGCTAAAGTTCGACATTGTGGGCCTTGAATAGAATATTTGTTCTGTTCCTGAGAGAATAGCAAATTCAGATACGTGCTCTGCTTATGGCAGGAAACTGAAAAACGGAGGAATGATGAAGTTAAAACTGTATATACTAACTGCGGCTGTTTTACTGGCAACCACTTCTGCTTTTGCTAAAACATATCGATTCACTGCATTTCAAAACTCCCTGCCAACCATAGGTGACGGCGGAGGCAGCGATGCCGTATGGGATCGAGGAGACACAATAGCTCAAATTGGTAATGAACAGGCTTGGTTTTGTTTCGATATTTCGAAAATACCTGATACAGAATTAATTACATCGGCATACTTCTCAGCCCGCATACGAGACTACAGCGAAAATACAACCCAAAGAACTCTATGGTACGATCCGAATGATGATTGGGTAAACACACGGTATCATGACCCGGATCTTGAAGAAAGTAAAATAGTAAACGAGCTGATAGGCACCGTTATGTTCAACGGTGACGATTGGTTATGGACAACAATTCATATAGATATAAGCAAACATAACTGGACAAATGATTTGCTTGACAACCATGTTACTCTAATGCTTACCGGCCCTCTCAATGGTTATTATATCTTCGGGGATGTTGATTTTAGAGAGGCTTACCTGGAGTTAACAACCTTTCCAGACCTCGAAAACGCAAACAACACTAACACACTCCTCAACTTTGAAGCTGAAGAGCTTATACAAGCCGATGGGCACACCATCGAGGTTCCCGGCTACTCCGTGCCGTCATTCGTGGATTGGAATAACGATGACCTGAACGACCTTGTCATTGGCGAAGGCGGCTACAGTGACCCCGGCAAAATTCGGGTTTATCTTAACGCAGGAACCGAACCTGAGCCGCAGTTCTCGGAATACTTCTACGTCCAGTCTGACAACGGCGACCTGACCTGTCCTGCATCCGGCTGCCTGGGCTGCTTTCCAAGAATCGTCTATTGGGACGCCGATGAACGCAAGGACCTGCTCGTAGGCCAGTCAGACGGAACCGTCAAAATCTTTTTGAACATCGGCACCGATGAAAAGCCGGCATTTGACAAAGGAACGCTTCTCCGGGTCGGCCAACCCGGCTCAAAGCATAACATCGACGTTGGAAATCGAGCGACACCTTCTGTCACAGACTGGAATAATGACGGCAGGAAAGACCTTGTCGCCGGTGCATTCGATGGCAGAATACATATCTTTATCAATGAAGGCAGTGATACTGACCCGGACTTTCTTGTCGAAACCTTTGCAAAAACGAACGGTTCGGACATTGTCGTAGAGAGTTTGCGGTCGAGTCCTGTAGTTGGCGATTTTAACAACGATGGCAGGAAAGATATTCTCACAGGTAATACGGACGGCCAGCTGCTGTTTTATAGCAATGTTGGAACTGATACCGAACCTGATTTCTCAGATTATATATTCGTCGAATCCAGTTATAATCCGATTGATCTTCCATACTCAGCCCGTTCCAGACCATCCGTATGCTATTGGACAGGAAACGGCAGCTTCGGCCCCATAGATGGCTATCTTGACGCGCTTATCGGTGCCGAAGACGGAAAGGTACATCTATATCGGGGCAAACCTGTAACCGGTGATATAGACGGCAATGGAATCGTGGATTTCACTGATTTCGCCCTGTTCGCAGCCAACTGGTTCCGGAAGGATTGCGGCCAGTGTGAGGGGGCCGATTTTAATAATGATTCGAGTGTGCACCTCGATGATTTACGTTGGTTTGCTTGTTACTGGCTGACCGGTTCAAAATAATTTCTCCAAAATTCAGATAGATGGGGCGTAGGCCTTGACTTAGTCGGGGCTTGCGCCTTTTTTCTTCTCACAATTCAACTTTCAATCTTTTCCTTTGTGCCTTTGCTGCTTTGCCCCTCTGTCTCTCTATTGTTTCGTGCTTCGGATTTCATGTTTGTGCGAGATACGCTTCACGAGATACGAGATACTAACTGTTCTTTAACTTTCAATCTTCCTCCTGGAGTTTATCCGGCTATAGTTTACCCGGCTTTAGACGGGACGGATCCTCTGCTTTCAGATAAAATGGTTTAAAAACCATCGCGCAGCGATTCCTTAACTCAAAACTAAGCACTTAAAATTAAGAACTCTTTTACCGTCTTTCGTCCTTCGTTCATCCTCCGTCATTCAATCCCGTGCCAGAGTCGGGAAAATTCCGAAAAAGTCTGAAAAAAGTGAAAATATTTGCCAAAAGCGTGGGGGGGTAAGTTTCAAAATAAAATTTTCGCCAAATTTTTTAATCGCTGATGCACAGGCACTTAGCGATTTTATTTTTTTAAAAATTCCTAAAATTTTTGCCAAACCTGTAGGGTCCCTCCAATTATGGGGGCGATCGTTTTCCGCCCCCGGCCAAAACCCGGCCAAGCTCTTCGTCTCACTGTCATTGCGAGGCCGAAAGGCCGAAGCAATCTCGTTTTGAATTTCAAATTTTGGGTATTCGATATTGTTTAGAGTTTAGTGCTTAGCATTTAGGATTTCCCGCGATTGTTCATCGCGGGCTTGGGGTACATCATCCGCGTTACTTTCGACATCCCTGACTGGCTGGAAAAGATTTTAATCTTCACGCTCCTTTTGTATCGCCGTCTCCGTTACGGCTATCCTTTCCGCCGCATATCTCTCACTAAGGGCAAATTTGCAATCGTTGACCCCAACGACTTCGACAGGCTCAACGCTCACAGATGGCACGTCACCAAAAACGGCGGCACCTTTTACGCCAAGCGTAACGCCCCCACAAGAAAAGTCACCACTCCCATTTACATGCACCGTTATATCATAAAGCCCCGGCCGGGCATGTTGGTTGACCATATCAACCATAACGGCCTGGACAATCGAAAGGCCAATCTCCGCCTCGCCACCCGCGCCCAGAACTCACGCCACTCGAAAAAAAGAAAAAACACCCGCTCGAAATACAAAGGAGTAAGCTGGTACTCCCGCGAAAAGCGATTCGTCGCCAAAATCACCACCGACGGCAAAACCGAAACCCTCGGTTATTTCGAAAACGAAACCGACGCCGCAAAAGCCTATGACAAGGCAGCACGCAAATATCATGGCGACTTCGCCTGTCTCAACTTTGAATGACAAAAATATTGTAGCGCAGCGGAAATCCGGCGTCGTGTGACGGACCATAAAGAGTATGCTTGCCTCAACTCTCCCAAGTGAGCGATTCCTGAAAAGTCAAAACAGAGCCGCGACCGTAAGGAAGCGGTAAAAAAGGTGCCACGATTCGTCATTGCAAGCTTGTGCCCAAGGTACACAGCGAAGCAATCTCATTTTGAATTTTACATTGTGATTTTACATTTTTCACTTTAACTTTTAATTTTCTTCTTTATCCTGGCTGACATCAAAAAGTAAATGAATGTGAAGACAAAAGACAGGCGTAAATCAACCCTTTAAAAAGCCCTTAATAAACTAACCTTATTTCTCTCATGGGGATTTCATTGGCGGCTTGCCTGCATCTCCTAATTTCTTATCCAATTCTGCTCGCTTTTTCTTTAGTATTGCAGGTTGAATAAAGTAAAAATCGAATAATCCTTCCAATACATCAAGCAACCATTCCGCCTCACCTGGCTCAACATCTACAATTTGACCGGTATTAGTACTTTTAATAGGATGAGCCGCAAAGTTGCCAATGTTCCTAACTGCATCTATAGCTGTTGAAAGATGACTAGGTAGCTGGTTAGATTTGAGAACCTGCTGAATCTCATCAGCCAAATTGTTTTTTTTAATGCCCGCTTTCTCTCTTAAAATATTTTGAAGACATCTACGGCTCAATGCAGAACTAGCTTTCGGACTATCACTAAATACCAAGCATGCTTCTTTATAATCATCTGCAAATTTATTAGGTACCTGCTCCGGAACAGGTGCGCGAGACACTCCCTTAGGATAAACCTGGATTCTTCTTGTCGGATAGCCTGCCTCAAAAGGTTCGCACTCAAGCTCGATGATATACTTTTGGCATTCTGGACACTGTTCATATATGATAGTCCAGTGACCTTCTATATCCGATCCGAAAAATTTACTCTCCTTATTCGAATGAATACCATTTAAACAATGCGGGCATTTCATTGCCAATTCTCCTTCTCATTTTCCTAAGCCACATAGTTAAAAGACGCCCAAAAATAAGATTTTCTCACTATTTCAATTGTTGATACATCCGCTATTGACAATAATTTTATATAGGTGCGTTTGTTCTGCAAGATATATTTTTTTGAAATGCAGAACTCATTTCTTGTGCTGCCTTCGGTTCGCTACATTTAAATAGCGAATAGCATTTCTGCCTCCGGTTCGCACCAACTTAATCCCTCCGTCCTGCCATTCTGCTCATAAATAACATTTCCACCTTCGGTTCGGCACTATTTAACTTACTCCGTCCTATAGGACTACGTAACACTGTATGCTCCTCATGCTGGCCTCCGGTAGAAATGCTTATCAAATTGTCATTCCCGCGAAAGCGGGAATCCAGCAAATAATCAATAATCATTTGAAAGCTGGCCGTC
Organism: Phycisphaerales bacterium; assembly: GCA_050049715.1. Lineage (GTDB taxonomy): Bacteria > Planctomycetota > Phycisphaerae > Sedimentisphaerales > Anaerobacaceae > NIOZ-UU13. The sequence goes on along the minus strand of JASFVS010000150.1, from coordinate 1,423 downwards.
ATCAAAAAGCATAAATGGGAGAACAAAGGAAAGACGCAAAGCCAGTTATTAATTTTGGATTGTAAAATTGGGCTTGATAAATAACTCAAAAACATATTAGAATTATGTATTACAAAAACAATTAGAGGAAGAATTATTTATGCAAGATGCTGAACAAAAAAATCAAGAACCAAATCTTAAAGATTTAGAAATTGAGGCTTTTAATCTATATCGCGAAGGGAAAAAGATATTTGCCCTCGAAAAACTCGAACAAGCCATAAAGCTCGACCAGAAATGGTATCATTTTTTTTATAAGGCAAAATGGCTTTTGGACTCAAACAATCTTCCTGATGCTGTAAAGGTGGTTGAACATGGTCTTAACTTTGATAAATCAAAAGAGTTTTATTTTCGATGTCTTTTCGCAGACATGTTCTTTCGTACTGCTGTTGTCTCAGGTTCTAACATTAATGGCATTGATAAATCAATCGTAGAACTTGACAATTCATTGAGGGAAGTGGGAGTTGCAGAATATCTATTATTCAAATACTACCCACACATAGATACGAGGAGACATAATATCCCGTACGATTTAAAAGAGCTGTGCCCTACTTTCTTGAACAACCAAGATCTCAATATCCAAGTCCATTCTTTACGCACGAGGATAGAGATGGTGAGACAATCATTAGTATTAACCAAAGGAATCATGGAAGCAGAGCAAAGGGTAAAAACGTCAATTCAAGAAAATCGGAAGAGAATCGAATCAGAAAGAATAAGGACTATAGAGCTTTTAGGTATTTTTACTGCCATTTTTGCTTTCATTTTTTCCGGTGTACAGATTTTATCTCGCCTGCCTCTCACTGAAGCTCTGACAATGCAAGCTGGAATAGGGCTAATGATGATTATATTCTTCCTCAGCCTTCATTTGGTAATTGAACCTGAATCGAGAAAAAGGTCTCTAATATTACTATTGTTAATTCTCATTATTATTTTACTTGGGCTACCCCTTTATTCGAAATTAGTCAGAAAAATATCACAGGATTTATTACAAAAGGATACTCATATTCTTAAACCGGAAATACAGGTCAATGAAACAACACAACGAATTACGGAGGCAAAAGCGGAAAAAGAGGCGAATAAATAAAAAACAACACAACAACATTAGACATTTTTAAGGCCATATTGCAGGTCTTATTACTTGGCTGCGCAGAAGGAAAACACTCAGAATGACAAATTAAAATCAAAAGGGACAAAAAGTGCAGCGAAACGGTTTTACTCTTCTTGAGCTTTTGATAGTAATATCCCTTATCGCCCTGTTATTTAGCATACTTGTGCCTTGTCTTATGACTGCAAAAGACAGGGCACTGGAATTAAATGCTATGCAAATCGGAGTTGATGATGAAGGAAGGGTCCGCCTTGAAATTCGAAACCTTTCCAACAGAAAACT
>JASFVS010000309.1:0-3939 GCA_050049715.1 Phycisphaerales bacterium | reverse complement strand
ATTGACGAGGTTGAAGCTGGTGACGCCACGATACATACAGGTGACATCTGGAGCTTTAAAGTCGAGCCCTTTGCTTATCCCATCGAGAACATAACTGTTACGGCATCCAGCAGTGTGGAGGAAAAGGAACCGGAAAATACCATAAACGGCTCGGGACTGGATGAAAGCGGTTTACTGCATAACAACATAGGTAATGGAAACATGTGGCTCAGTGCTCCGGACGGAAATCAGCCGACCTGGATAGAATTTGAGTTCGACAAGGCTTATAAGCTGCACGAGATGTGGGTGTGGAACTCTAATGAGAGTCTGGAGCCGGTAATTGGCATAGGCTTCAAGGATGTTACTATTGAATATTCGACTGACGGTACTGACTATACAATATTGGGAACTACTCATGAATTTGCACGGGCATCCGGAGCGAATGACTATGCGCACAATACCACTATTGATTTTGGTAATGTACCAGCAAAGTATGTCAGGCTTACTGCTAACAGCAACTGGGGAGGTCTTCTGAACCAGTATGGTCTGAGTGAGGTGCGTTTCTTACACAAACCTGTTCATGCGAATGAGCCCAGCCCGGATATCGGGGCAACTGATATCGCTCTTGATGTAATCGTTGGCTGGAGAGCTGGGAGAGAGGCCGCTGAACATAACGTTTACTTCAGCGAGGATGAACAGGCTGTCATTGACGGCACAGTCGATGTTACTACCGTGAACGACACCAGCTATGGTCCCTTAGACCTCGATTTAAGTAAGACTTACTACTGGCGTATAGATGAAGTAAATAACACTGAGACCCCCAGCACCTGGCAGGGCGACGTCTGGGACTTTACGACTCAAGAATATTTTGTTGTGGATGATTTTGAGGATTACAATGACTACGAACCTGACAGGATATTTGATACATGGGTAGATGGATGGAATATTACAACAAACGGTTCGACCATAGGTTATCCTGATCCTGTTTTTGCTGACGATGAGCATTTTGTGGAGACTTCGATTGTCAACAGCGGCTCTCAGTCGATGCCGTACTTATTCGATAACAGCGTAGGCAACTCTGAGGCTACACTTCCGTTGAGCTCTCATCGTAACTGGGCAGAGAAGGGAATTGGGTCTTTGACGCTCTGGTTCAGAGGCAATCCTGCAGGTTTTGTGGAAGACCCAGCGGGCACATACACGATGAGTGGCGCCGGCACGGATATCACGGGCACGTCTGACGAGTTCCGCTATGCCTACAAGTCGCTCAGCGGTCCCGGCACGATTACAGCAAAGGTTGAAAGCGTAGAGAACACGAATGAGTGGGCCAAGGCCGGCGTGATGATTCGCCAGAGTCTTGAACCAGAGTCTGCACATGCAATGGCATTCGTAACACCGGAGCAGGGAGTTGTTTTCGAGTATCGTCCCGGTGCTGTCCAAGACAACGTTGGCGCTGCAGGACAGCAAACGGGAATTACCGCGCCACACTGGGTGAGATTGGAGCGCGACGCCGCAGGTAACTTTACGGCTTACCATTCGGCTGACGGCGTTAGTTGGGAGGCATTGGATACGCCACAGCCCATCTCGATGAGTTCAAGCGTTTATATTGGCCTGGCACTGACCAGCCATAACGCCAATGAGACATGCACAGCTGTATTTTCCGGTGTCGAGACTACGGGCACAGTTAGTCCACAGACCTGGACACAACAGGCTATTGGAGTAGATATGCCCACCAGCGATGCTGTGCGGATGTATGTAGTTCTTAACAGCAGCGCTGTAGTCTATAACGATAATCCCGATGCATCTCAGATAGATGAGTGGATAGAATGGAATATTGACCTTCAGGAATTTGCAGACCAGGGTGTGGACCTTACCGATGTCGATACCCTTGGAATTGGATTCGGTGACAGGAGCAATCCGCAGCCCGGAGGCTCAGGTACAGTTTACTTTGATGATATTCGCCTGTATCCAGCCCGACCTGATGAAACGGAGCCTGAACCGGAACCCTAATCCTGGATTAAATAGATTTAGATATTGTTAACTCGTACTAACTTGAGGCTTATACCGAACGATTCGGTATAAGCCTCTTTTCTATTAATAAGATTGACGGAATCGAAAAATAATCATATTTTGAATTTGCTAAACGAAGTAGTATCATATCACACCTGACTATGTAACTATTAACACACTGAAATAGTAAGAATATAATTTTGCGAAAATAAAGATGAGCACAGACGTACTAATTTTGAATACTGCCGTAACGGATTTGAGAAGACCGGATTTTGAATTCGCCGATGAACTGGTCGGCAAAGGCGGGCTGGCCAAATGTAGTACCGAAGATATGCCGAACTATTCCCAGCGGCAGTTAAGACAATGGATAGAACAGGGTTTTGCAACGGCAGGCGGCCCCGGCAACACGGCGCCTCTAATCGCAAAGACCGGCCTAAAAGTTGCAGTCGGAGTAAACCTCGGTAAGGGCCAATACAATGGCTTAGACGCTCAGGGCAGATTCTTCTACGACATAATGGCTGAAAACGGCATCGATATGTCACAAACTCATGTACATCCCGATTTACCTACAGGAACAACTTTTATTCACAGCACATCCGGCCGGGACAGAGGGGGCATTGCATACTTTCCCAACGCCAATAATGATTTTGATTTCGCAATATTCGAAAAAGCCGTCGAGCAGTTGAAACCTAAAATGGTTTACTATATGTATTCCGGCCTGTCCGAAAGAGGCGACGCCAACGAAGGCCGGGATTTAGCCGAATTTATCAAATGGTGCAGAAGCAAAAACGCCGTTACTATCGTTGACAGCCATACTCTAACAGGTAATCCCGGTGAGCTGATTGAGTCGGGTAAGCCGGTAAAAGAGTATCGGCTTTTGGAACCGCTCCTGCCCGAAGTTGATATATTCTTTACCTCCTGCGACGAGGTAAAGCTGATTGAGAATACGCTTTCTGCAAAGCGAGCATGGAACAACTTCGAAGAGCACGAAAACAATACACACTGTCTTGATTTTCTAACGGAAAGATTCTGGCAAAAAGCCTGTCCCGAGCTTGTGCCCAAGGTGCGCAGTCGAGGGAACAAAAGAACAAAGCTTTTCGGTATTACCGTCAGCGATGGTGCTTATGAGAAACACACTAACCCGGACGGTTCCATCTCCGGCCCGAATAAAATTGAATCCCGCTTTATGGCCGGTGAGGTAATCGACCTTGTCGGCGCCGGAGACTCATTCAGGGCAGGGCTTATCACATATATCGCATCCGGCCTGGATAAGTTCAGAGATGGCTCCATGGACTTCACCAAAGCGGTTCAGATGGGTAATCTCTTTGCCTCGCTTTTCATCAAAGCGCCGCTCGAAGATAGGTACACTAATATTAAAAGCTATGATACAATGCTGAAAATACTTCGCAGTGGCGTAACTTATACAAGCTTCGAGGCATTGCAAAACGCTTTAAGCTAAAATCATAAAAGAAAGGAAATACAAATGGCCAAAAAGGACACCGAACTGAACTGGCAAAACAAGATAAATAATAACGCTCAGATAGGAGGCATCGAAACCTCGATTCTGGACAACGACCTCGGAAAAGGAACACGAATCGCCTGGGTGAACACCGGTTCAGGCCTTCGATACAAAGTGGTTATCGACAGAGCATTAGATATTGTTGAAGCTTTCTACAACAAGTACAGCCTCGCATGGCTAAGCCACGCCGGCGTAACTGCACCCCGTCCCGATGCCAACCGCGGAATCGAATGGCTTTATTCTTTTGCCGGAGGTCTGGTTACAACCTGCGGCCTTACTCATATCGGCGTACCCGAAAACGATGAATTCGGCGAACGTGGCCTTCACGGGCGCATCAGCAATCTTCCCGCCAGAGTGGAATCGATTGTCCAGCCGGACTTAACGGCGGCCAAACCTCAAATGAGCATCACAGCAGTTATAAAACAATCCCGCGT
>JASFVS010000308.1:0-3947 GCA_050049715.1 Phycisphaerales bacterium | reverse complement strand
GTACCCCCATTTGCAAATTCTCGCCCACGCCACAGACCATCGGCACCGCTGCCGGCGGTTCCCGGGTCATCGGCTATCAAAGCTTCGCCCGTAGCCAGGGTGGTGTTGGCAGCTACATTGGGGTCGCTTGCGTCAGTCGCATCCACATAGACTATCTTCGGCGGCACAGGCTCATAGCCGATACCATCATACCAGGTACGAGAATTACCAGTAATGTGGTTGGGATCGTCATCAATATAAACGGTAATCATGGTTGTAGTGCCCGTAGTGCCGAGGTATACCTGCCATAAAGTTCGATTACCCTCAGTTAACATCGGAACAGGTTCCTCAAAGTCTTCCGCAACAGCCACGGTTGCTTCTCCATTGGGGTCATTGCAGAGATATAACGGCAAGTCGCCTTCGAGGTCCTCTAACGAAGCCTGTATGCGCCACTGAGAGGCATCCGCCCACATGTAGACATACACGTCATAGGAACCTTCCTCGACATCGACAGCCGTCATCAGCCGTGGACAATCTTCTGTATTGAGGTCAGCTTCCCAGCTGCCGCCGGACTCGAATATAGTACCCCCATTTGCAAATTCTCGCCCACGCCACAGACCATCGGCACCGCTGCCGGCGGTTCCCGGGTCATCGGCTATCAAAGCTTCGCCCGTAGCCAGGGTGGTATTGACTGCTACATTGGGGTCGCTTGCGTCAGTCGCATCCACATAGACTATCCCGGCTGAAACGCCAGCCGTATAAACCAGGGACAGCACCAAAACAGATGATAAATAAAACAATTTTTTACACATAATAATCCTCCTTATGTAATTAAATGGTCGAACATACTTTGGCTACACACCAAAACGCATGTTGTTTCAATTTTGTATAAAACCCATCTCACAAAAATTTGACAATCCCAAGAAAAACTATGCTAAACCCTTATTTAACTTTGTCGAAAAACAATGCAAACGAGGGCCCACATATAGGGATTCCACCTTAGCTTGTCTCCTCCTGAAAGCATAAAGCGACCCAGTCAAGAAATCTGTCAACTTACCAAGTTTTTAAAATTAAATGCCCAGACAAAACACTCTATAATAATTATCCCAAGAAGTTGTATGAGATGGAACTTCTTTTTGTATCAAAAAATCGTCATTATGTGCAGTGCTGGTGTTGTAACTGCCTCAAGGAACGGCAGTTACGGTATTGCAGTGGATTTAAGCCTTTTCCCTGCTTGAAGTGCCTGTCGAGGTACTTCATATCCGAACAGGCAAGGGAGGATGCAACTTGAGAGATTGAAAGGTTTGTGCTGAGATACTCATAAGACGGAAGCTGACTTTTATTTATGTTTCCAGAGGCTTGACGAAAAAGATAAGGATTTTCTGAAGGCTTTTTATAAGGCCGAAGACGGCCGGAAGCTGTTCGAATTAATCTGCAGATTCTGGAATGTGAAAAATCGATTAGTCCCCAATCAGCTCGAGGAATAATCGAAACATTCAGTTCGTCTTCCACAGGACGGCTTAGGCCGAAAGCCGGATCTACGCTGCGCTACGAGGTTTCATTTTTTTAAGACAACAGATAGGCGCAAAGTTGCAAAGGCAGAAGAATAAAGGTTTATTTCGGGAAGGGATAGGCGCCGGGCAGGAGGTCCTTCTGCCCGGATGAGCCGAGCAGCTCATTTATCTCGGCGGGCACAGGAATGGCGGAAGTCGGTCTCAGGTCCCTTATCAATTCGTAGCGGTCAAGAACCGGGCCCTTAAAAACGGAATTGAAGTCAAGGTTCAGGACGCGGCCGTGGGCCTCGAACTTCGGGTGCAGCTTTTGCAGGTCCGCGAGAGTATTTAACTCAATCACGCAATTGTCACCCGTCACCGGACTCCAGACGAGCAGCGTGTTTCCCCTGGTGACACCTGCGCGTATGTAGACATTGCCGTCGAGCCGGGTGACCTGGGGTTGGTTAAGTCTATCGCACAGGCGTCTGCTCTGCCAGAAGCGCAGCAGAGGCCTGGTGAACGAGGAGTCGGCCGCCAGGATGTTACCGACGAAGACGTGGCCATCCCGCTGGTCCACGTCCGGGCCGGTGGCCGCGTGCCAGCCGAAGTAGTCGGCCGACGCACTGCGACCGGTTCGCTCGAAGGCGACCGGGGAGTTGACCAGCGTGTTGTGCCAGACCCGGACGTTCGAGCTGTTGAGGACGCGGATGCCATTGCCGCAGTTCACAAAGACGTTGCCCGCGCAGATTGCACCCTTGCAAATCTCGAAGAAGAAGCCGATGAGGCAGTCCTGGGCCCAGTTGTTGATGAAGACGGCGTCCCGGTCTCCAACATCGTACCAGATGCCGTTCGAGTTCGGGTTGTCCATCACCAGGTTGTCACGGCAGGTGACACGGTGAGACTGGTTGAATATCTTGACGGCGGCCGGGAAATAGCCCGTGAGATTCTCGACGTTATTGCGGCGGAAGATGTTCCGTTCGAGCAGAACGTCGGAAGAGCCGATGACGTACACGCCCTCGGTGCTCGTGTCACTGAACAGGGAGCGGCGGATAGTGAGACCATCGCCGCGGAAGTAGCCGGCCACGCGCGAGCAGAAGGTAATTGTCACGTTATCGAGCGTGGTGCCCGTGACCTCTTTGCCGTATGTGGCGGGGTCGGAAGGGCCGACTGGCTCGTCGGTCGGCTCATCCGTAGGGCCGAAGCTCCGCTTGCCCTCGATTTCAATTGCCCGCCAAGCGTACTGGGTGAAGGTGATTCCGCGAATTACCGGCCCCTTATGGTCGTTCGTCTTGCCGTGGACGGGCTTGGTCGTGCGCACGATGGCGCCGTCGAAGGCGGTAATCTCGACGAGCCGGTCCCTGGGGTTGACCCCGATGAAGACGTGGCCCTTTTCGTAGTCGATGAAGTATGAGTTTGGGTCGAGCTCGCCCTCCCAGCCTGCGGACTTGAGCATCCTGCCGTCGATGAAGACCATGTCGTTATTGAAACGGTGCATCGGCGTGCGCATGCCCTCGCGTTCGCGCCGCCACCAGCCGAGAGGGGCCGCCGGGAAGAGCGTCTTCCACGACGTCCGCCAGACGTTGTCGCGGAGGGACCTCCACCTGGTTGCAACGCGGGTTCCCTTGAGCACGGGCTGTTCGTCCTTATAGGGCTGCATGGTGATTCCCTGGTTCAGCCTCAGGCCGCCGGTGCGGTAGGTGCCGCCGCGGAGCACGATAGCATCGCCGGTCACCACCCTCGATATGGCCGTCTCCAGTGTGGTGGGCGCATCCAGGGACGTTCCCGAGGCATCGGCCTTACCGTCAGGCGCCACGTAGTAAACGTGGGCGGCCTTGGGGATATCATAGGTCTGCCGGGCCGGGCCATAAGGACCGCCCGAAGGCTGGGCCTGTACGGGCAAAGATATTAGGAGAAGGGCTAAGAGGATAAAACCAACCCGGCAGGATGCATGACGTTGTGACAGAAGAAAGCTCATTTTAGTTCCTTTCGATTTCATTGGATCGTATGTCCTCGGCAAAAATGAGACAAATATGCCTTTAAATCAGGAGACGATGTCAACTCCAGTTTCAATAATTTTACAATTAATTCTTTTCTTTTCAAGAATTGTTTTTCCCCTTGAACTGTCTGTCTCGCATTCCTCTCATGCCACATCCGCTTGTGGAAAGAATCGAAACATTCAGGAAAAAGTGGTGACATTAGTCCAACTATTACGGCATAGTCCAAATAGCCTTGTTATTTTCATCAAGAAAATCAACTTTCCCGTTCTGTTGATTAACGAGAATATTCACCGATTTGTCTTGGTCTCCACCTAAGAATAAAGCAGAGCCCTTGTCATCTTCCGACAATGAAAGGCCGGCCTGAATATTTCTCGGTCCCTTTGTCATATAAATGGTTGTCCGGCCCGGACTATCTTCGGCCGGCGAAGTGCTTCTTAAGATAATACTTCTTGGCTTCTGGCTTGGTTGGCGACCATCG
>JASFVS010000307.1:0-3964 GCA_050049715.1 Phycisphaerales bacterium | reverse complement strand
CGGACCATAAATTTCTTGACGTAGTTGGGAAGTGTATGCATTCCGATACTGAAAATGGCGGCGACGTTTATTCTGCTGACGGAGGATTTTTGCAGTGTGCTCAGTTCATTACTTAACTGTTCGTATCTGTCAAGTATATCTTTCGAGGCCTGGTAAAGTAATTGTCCTGCCTTTGTCAGTTCGATAGGTCGTTTTTTTCGGTTGATTAGCTGGCACTTATGCGCAAGTTCCAGTTGCGCAAGCTGCTGTGAAACTGCGGATTGACTTAAAAGGTTCTTTTCCGCGGTTCTTGAGAAGCTTTGCAAATCCGCCAGGTCGCAAAATACCTTCAACATTTCTATGTGCATTATAAGTTATCCTGATAAATTGTATTACCATTAATGTTTGGTGTATTGTGATTCGGTTGTGCTATGATAACAATTCTATCTTCGTGCATAAAATATAATCACGTTATTTGCTTTTATCATTAGTGTAACTTATCGTAGTCGTTGTAGAAAACAGATTTTTTTTGTTTTTTGGAGATTGGTCAGATGGCAGTAGACACTATTATTCAAGGCATTTACGAGCAGGTTCTAAAACGAAATCCCGGCGAAGTGGAGTTCCACCAGGCCGTAAAAGAGGTTTTGGATTCCCTGGGGCCGGTTTTGAAAAAAAATCCTCAGTATGTGGATGCTAAAATCACCGAGAGAATTGTCGAACCGGAAAGGCAGATTATGTTCCGGGTGCCCTGGCAGGATGACAAGGGTAATGTTCAGATTAATCGTGGATTTCGATTCGAGTTCAACAGCGCGCTTGGGCCGTACAAAGGAGGTCTCAGGTTTCATCCTACCGTTACGGCAAGTATCCTGAAGTTTCTTGGATTCGAGCAAATTTTTAAGAATTCTTTGACAACTCTGCCTATGGGCGGAGGTAAGGGTGGTTCGGATTTTGACCCCAAGGGCAAGAGTGATAACGAAGTTATGCGTTTTTGCCAGAGCTTTATGACCGAGCTTTGTAAACATATTGGCCCCGACACAGATGTGCCCGCAGGAGACATCGGTGTCGGCGGGCGTGAAATTGGTTTTATGTTCGGTCAGTATAAGCGTATCCGCAATGAGTTCACCGGCGTTTTGACCGGGAAAGCGCTGAGTTGGGGCGGCTCACTCATTCGTCCCGAGGCAACGGGTTATGGCTGTGTGTACTTTGCTGAGGAAATGCTGAAGACCCGCGGCGACAGCTTTGAAGGCAAGATTTGTACCGTCTCCGGCTCCGGAAACGTAGCGCAGTACACCGTTGAAAAACTTAACCGGCTCGGAGCCAAAGCAGTCAGTCTTTCGGACTCTAACGGTACGATTTATGACCCTGATGGTATTGACGATGAGAAACTTGCCTTTGTGCTGGAGTTGAAGAACATCAAGCGTGGACGCATTAAGGAATATGCCGATAAATTCGGTGTAGAGTATAAAGATGGCAAACGTCCCTGGGATATTAAATGTGACTGTGCATTCCCGAGCGCTACGCAGAATGAGATTGATGGCGAAGATGCAAAAACCCTGCTCAAGAACGGATGTATTCTTGTTGCCGAAGGAGCCAACATGCCAAGCACACCTGAGGCGATTGAGCAATACCTTGCTGAAAAGATACTTTACGGTCCCGCCAAAGCTGCGAACGCCGGTGGAGTTGCCACTTCCGGTTTGGAGATGTCGCAAAACTCGCAGCGGCTGTCCTGGACACGTGGGGAAGTTGACCAGCGGCTCAAAGACATTATGATTGCTATCCACAAGCAGTGCTTCGATGCAGCCGAAGAATATGGCCAGCCCGGAAATCTTGTGATGGGTGCGAACATCGCAGGTTATGTTAAGGTCGCAGATGCAATGCTTGACCAGGGTGTTGTATAAAGATAACAAGTTATTGGCTTTGCAAAGGCGTCCATTTTAATGGACGCCTTTTTTATTGCCTAAATCCTGAAATATCGTTAAAATCGGCCAAAATGGAAACAGAAACGGATTTAAAAAAAGTTGTTCGCCAGCATCTTGAAATGGAACGGTTTTTCACCGGCTTTTCCATAAAAAGCCCAAAAACGCGGTCCGAACAGCAAAAGCCGGAGGATAATATGACAGTAAAAGAAAAAACCGCCGAACTTGGAAAAATCGCTGGGGAAGTCAACCAATGCCGAAAGTGCGGCTTAGGCTCACTGCGAACAAACGCAGTGCCGGGTGAGGGTGACCCCAACGCTCGAATTATGTTCGTGGGCGAAGGCCCCGGAGCCGATGAAGATGCGCAGGGCCGGCCTTTCGTCGGAAGGGCGGGCCAGTTGCTTGAGAAAATTATCACGGCAATGGGCCTTAAAAGAAGCGAAGTTTTTATTGGTAATGTAATCAAATGCCGGCCGCCGGAAAACCGCGACCCTCGGGCCGATGAGATAATAAACTGCCTGCCGTATCTTCAAAGACAAATTGAGATAATAAATCCCGAAATCATTGTTGCCCTGGGTGCCCATGCGGCCAGGACGCTCTTGAACACTACTAAACCTATCGGTCAACTGCGTGGCCAATTTCTCGAATACTACGCCGGCATCGGCAGACCCCCTATAAAGCTTATGGCTACCTACCACACTGCATATCTGTTGCGAAACTACTCTCCGGAAAACCGCAGAAGGGTATGGGAAGATATGAAAAAGGTACTGGCCGAGCTTGGACTTCCAGTCCCGGAACAGTCGAAGGGATAATTTTGCGAAAGTTTGGCACGTTGTGCAGTTTTTTTGTAACAAAAATGGTTTTAAAGCGTCTATATAGGTAATTAGGGACGGGCTGAAGAAGGAAACGGGGCAAAAAATGATACCTTTGTAGATTACCAGGCTCAGATTAGTTAGCTTATTCATCACCATCCTGCCTTTCGAATTTTAATCCTTTTTTAAAAGATGGCTCAGGTTTATTTTGCCTATTTTAACTTTGGGTTTGTTTTGCATAAAAAGTCTGATTTGTCGAATGTTCTTTACAAGTGTAGAGGGCCTTAGAGTAACGTAAGTGATTGGTTTGTCGATGTTTATTAATGTTTGATAAGTATTGAATGCGATTAATGATATTGAAAACGGCCTAAATAATATCGGACGTTGCGGGCGGGGGGAGTGGGGGACTATAGAAAAGAGGAGAGTATATAGGAAGGAGGGAATAGGAGTGGTAGAAGAAGGATAGGATGGGGAGGTGCGAAAGGTAAGTGGGGATGAGGGAGGAATAAGTTTTAAGGGTTGAGTTTTAAGTTTTGAGTGGGGAGTAGGAGTGGTGAAGAGGAGAAGGGGTAAGAATGAATCAGGGAAGAGGTGCGAGGGACGTAAGACAAGAGAGAGAATTTTAGAATTTAGTCCGTTTAAGGAAAGCCGGATCTTCGAAATTTGGAATGTGGAATTGAGAATTTGATTCATAATGAATTCAAGACCCAAGACAATAGACCTTAGACCAAAAACGACTTACAGCCCGTCTAAAGCCGGATAAACTCCAAAGCGTACAGGGTTTATTATTTAGTGGACCTGCTGGTCTGAATTGCCTTGCCGCTGCTGCGGCTCATATTGGCCTTCTGACCAATATGAGAGTATTATACCATATTTTTGTGAAAAAGCAAGGAATAACGGCGAAAAATGCACTTTTTTAAATTAACATTTTGTTAGTTTGGGAGAAATAGGAAGGCTACAACATTATGGGACGTTTCGGTCGTGTGGAGTGGGGATAATGGAATGGAGAAATGGATGACAGAAAAGAGACGAAGAAGAACAGATGAGGCAAACTGGGGAAAGATAGAGGAAATGGATGGGTGATTCAGTGGCTTGGCGATAAGACGGAAAAATAGGGTTTTTTGTAGTGAAAATGGGCTAAATATTATCGGGCGTTGCGGGCGGGGGGAGGAGGGGGAAATAGAGGAGGAGACAGTAGATAGTAGAAAGTTGAAAAAAACAGGCAGAGAGGGGAAAGTTGAGAGAGAGCTGCGAGAG
>JASFVS010000305.1:0-3968 GCA_050049715.1 Phycisphaerales bacterium | reverse complement strand
TCCACACGGCACAACGCTGCGGCATTCTGTTACCACGGTCATTATCAGTCGGCGCACGCCAGAAATAAGGAGCAAGAGGCTCTCTCACCAGTTCGGTGTTCTTATAACGCATTGAACTGAGGAAACCAGAAGTTTTATCAATAGTAACTGAGAAATTCTCACCATCCACTTTAACAATGCCGCTCTGGTCGGTTAACTTAAGCGATGGCATTTGGTCTGGATTCGCAGCAACCGCAGGCTTTTCAATCGGTAACTTGAACTGTTCCCACGCCAACTCGTGCCCCGCCGGGGCCCACATTTGTTTTTCTTTTAGCTTGAAGCTTAAATTCAGGAAATACTCCACGCCCGACTCCGGAGAAATCGCCTTAAATGGCACAGTTATTTCCAGAGAATTCTCAGGGCTGATATCTAAACTGCTCAAGGTTCCGGTCTCGATAACTTTATCATCCGCGCTAACAGACCAGCTTCCGTTTACAATATCTTTAAGATTAGTGAAGAAATAGCCGTTCTTAATTTCGATTTTACCCCGTGTCAAATCAACCGCCCTGATTTGGATATTCTGATAGACTTTTTTCACTTCCGACAGACCCGGATGCGGCGTACGGTCAGCCGAGACAAGTCCATTACAGCAGAAATTTTGGTCGCTGGGAGTTCCCGGAGGGCCGAAATCTCCACCGAAGGCCTGGAAGACTTTATCTCTAGGTTTGACTTTGATGAATCGCCCATTACGGCCTTCCATAATAGGCTGATGTAAACCCTGGTCCACCCAGTCCCATATCCAGCCGCCCTGTAAATGCGGCCTTGAATAAATCAGCGACCAGTAGCTCCACATATCACCGGTGCTGTTGCCCATCGCGTGTGCGTATTCGATTAAAATAAACGGTCGATACTGTTCTCGCAATGAATACCGCTCTAATGACCTCGGCCTGCTATACATCGGGCAATAAACATCGGTATTGGGACGCATGCCGGCCTCGCACGAAGTCACCAGACGCCCGGCATCACGCTGGCGCAGCCATGAAGATGTTGCATGCAGGTTTTGACCCCAGCCGTTCTCGTTACCCACCGACCATATAATTATCGACGCGTGATTCTTATCACGCTCAACCATGCGTTGTGTACGGTCCATGTAAGCGGCCTGCCACTCGAGATTATTGGTGAGCCTTTGGTTGCCGTGACACTCAATATTAGCTTCATCAACCAGATATATTCCATAACGGTCACACAAATCATACCACACGGGCGTATTTGGATAGTGACTCGTACGCACGGAGTTTATATTATTTTGTTTCATTAACATTATGTCCTGAATCATATCCTCCGGCTTTACATAATGTCCCCGGATTGGATGATGCTCATGCCTGTTAGTGCCTTTGATAAAAATCCGTTTGCCGTTGACCAGCAAATTACCATCTCTGAGCAGCACCTGCCGGAAACCGATGTTAACAGGGATTACTTCAATAACATTTCCATCCGAGGCGGTCAGAGTCAACAGCAGACGATACAGATTCGGATATTCAGCCGACCACAGACGAACATCGCGAACACTGGTTGTCAAAAATTGATGCGTCTCCTGCGCAGGAGGCAGGTGGCACGGCATCGAAATAGTTGTCATCGCCTGATTGCCCTTATCATCGAGCAGCTCTGCGGTTAGCGTCACGTCCTCGGCTTTGTCTGTCATATTCTGAATGGACAAATCAATCGTCAAAGCGGAATTTCGTAATCTGCCATCCAGCGCAGTAGAAACCTGAAAGTCACGAATATGGAGCTTATCGGTTGACCAAATATAAACATCGCGGAAGATGCCGCTCAAACGCCAGAAATCCTGGTCTTCTATCCACGAACCATCGTTCCAGCGAAACACCTGCACGGCAATCCGGTTGCTTCCGGGATGGACAAAATCGGTAATATCAAATTCTGCAACAGTGCGGCTGTCTTTGCTCATACCAACACTCTTGCCGTTGACCCAAAGATAGAAAAAGGAATTAACGCCATCAAAGTCAATGTAAATGCGTCGGCCGTGCCATTCATACGGCACCTCAAAGGTGCTGCGATAAGAACCGACATGATTATTTTCATCCGGTATTTTCAGTGAATCCCGCTCTCTCTCCCAGGGATATCTAACATTGGTGTAGATAGCAACACCATAGCCCTGCGTCTCTATATTCGAGGGGACGGGGATGGTATCCCAATCGCTATCATCAAAATAGTTTTTGTAAAAGTTCGTCGGCCTTTCATCCGGATTCGGAGACCAGTGAAACTTCCAGTCGCCGTTAAGTGAGCGAAACCACGGAGACCTTGACCGGTCCTCAACCGAAGCTATAGCTTCGGCCTTCTTAGCAGATTCGGCATCCGGAAAAATCGTCATCGTCGCATGAGGTGAAAGACGATTGCGCCCGACTAATTGCGGATTTTCCCAGTCGGCGGGAGAAGGTTCATCCGAGTCAGCGGCCGAGACAATCAACCCGGAAACTTCCGTAAAACCCACCTGAGCAATTGAATCGGTTTGGTATCCGACAAGAACTACCAAAAAACAGGTCAGTAATGAGACACTATTTACAACGATTGGTACAGCTTTGTGATTTCTACTCATTGTTTTCGCTCCTTATTCCTAATATACATCACTAAAAAAAATTAACGTATTTAACAAACTATCAACATAAGCATCAACTCTCTACACTTAGGTGATTTTGAAGATAAAAGCAGAAGAGTTCATATACTTGCCCCCCTGGGATGCAGTGAACAGATAGGCGGGTCTGCCTTTTCGCATCAGGATTTGTGGCCGTTCAAGACGGCCGTATTTTCTCAGATAAGACGGAGCGGGCGGCTCCTTGACGTACTTTCTGACCGGATAGTATGCTATCTTCGGCTTTGACCACTTAATCCCATCATCTGATTCCAGGTACAGGCCGACCTCATGGTTAAAAATTCCCATATCACGGGCAATCATTTTGAACTTACCATCCTCGATAAAAACATAAGCATCTTCGATTTGCCTATTATCACCCAATCCGGAGTAATCTATCAGCGGATTATTCTTATATTTATTATATGGCCCCTCAAGCCTATTAGCAATAGCAAGTCCATATTTTCTGTTTCCGCGAATTGTCGAATTAGAAGAATTATAATATTCACCGGAATTCCACGATTTATAATACAGCCAATATTGCCCGTTCGGATGCCTGACAAAAGCGGGATTCGATGTGCAATGATTATCCCAGACATCGGTACCGCCCGGCTCAATAAGCGGCTTATCCGAACGCTTCCATGGACCAAAAAGCGAATCAGCAACGGCAAGCCCTATACGTTTGGTATTTGTTTTTCTATTGGAATTGCCCATATAAAATAGACAGTATTTGCCATCGACCTTTTGGATATGAGGATTATGACAGGTAGTACCATCCCAAAAACCTTCGCCGCGAGGCGCCAAAACCATCTCGATATATTCATACGGACCTTCAGGACGATCGGCTATAGCGTGCGCAACTTCAGAGCTGCTAATCCAGCCTCCCATTCTTCGCTTGGCCGGCCATCGTGAAAAGAAAACATGAACTTTGCCATCAGGACCATCGATGGGGCTCGTTCCCCAGACATACCAATCCTTCATTTCAAGAATGCGCCCGACCGGCTTCAATCGCCTGCAAAAATCAGAAACACGCTCAGCATGGAAAGAATCTTCGGAATCAGCGGAAAAACACCGCGATATAGGCACAGCAGCTAAACCTATAATGAATGTTCTTCTTGTAATCATTATATTACCTCCAATCATTCTCCCTGTAGAGGTCGAATCCGTTCGCACACTGCTGATTGTTGACGCCTCAAAAGTCAATCGGTTCAATCGGCACTAATTGTACAGGACCAATCAAACCTGAATCTTTCGGAGCCCAACGCGATGCGTTGAACAGACCATCCGGACCTCTGTTTTCCCTTCTCCTGGGCGGGAAATTTATATTGTAGAACTTTTTCCA
>JASFVS010000306.1:0-3968 GCA_050049715.1 Phycisphaerales bacterium | reverse complement strand
CTGCAGCCGATTCTTTCACCACCCCTCATACGATATGAATTGCAGTCTATAATATAATTGCAGTGATTATCAGGATTAGACTCGTCAATAACTACCTCAATATCATAATAATCATTACTTCCCTCAATCAGTTGCTGTCCTGTCACAGTCCAATTTTCAGAACTAATTTCCTGTGGATTGAGGATAAGCCCTTTAGCATGCTCTAAACCCGACTCAGCCAAATAATCCATCTGCGTCCGGATTACCATATTTTGGCCGCAGGCTAACTCCACATCGCTTCGCGATAAAAAACCCAGCGATAATATCGTTATTACCATAACGACAAACAGCACAACAAGTAGTGCCGCCCCCCGCCTACAAGTTTTATAATCTTTGGTTCTCATCGCACTAATCATCGTCGCTTATAATACTATCTCCCGTATCATTGAGCAGATTTCCAGCCCAACCGCGAATCGCAGCGTTAATCTGATACCGACGAACAGCACCGTTTTCTAAAGTATCCAATGAAATACTCACAAACCTGCTGTTCGGAGGTACAAGATCAAGACTAAACTGCACGTTGCTGCATTGAGGGATTAAATTCACATATGTAACTTCGTAAATGCTCGTTAAGGAGAAGTCAATATCGACTAAATTTACATGTGTAGTAACAGATGAAGGGAATACACATAATCTGAGATAATCACTACCCGCACCCTTTTCGATATAAACTAATTCATTAATATTGATTTGCCCGTCATCGTTTTCATCAGCCCGCCAGACAGCCAAATCACCACCAGGCTGGCCACATATCATCTTACAGTGACGAACCAGTTCCGATATCCTGAGGGTTGCATAACGTATTTGAGCCTGTTTTTGATTCGTATCATCCGTAGAATCATTCGCCGAGCTTAAAGCAAAAGCTAATGTAGCCACTGCTGCTGTAATTATACTGGCAACAATTAAAGCAAGCAGCAGCTCGGCTAAGGTAAAACCATTTTTGTATCTCTTATTCCGCATCTGATATAAAACCAAATATTAAACCCCACCTTTTTATTTGTTTACAAGTCGATTTACAGCTGCAATCTCCCTGCCGTCATAATACACTCGTACGGTAATAAGAATATATTCCGGCGTATGCAATCGACTCTCCTGCGGGACATAAACATAATTGCAGCTTGCATCTCTGCCGAACTTTATGTAATTCAAATCGGTAAAAACCATCCCACTTGAATCTTTTACCTGGCCCTGAAGTTCTGTGTAACCATCAAAATCATCGATGTTATCGAAATCTTCCAAAGTTGCTTCCCCTGCATCCGGCCCTTCATTATAGTAATAAGCACTTCCATCAGGGTCGTGAAACGGCAGGGTTGTAATCCGCTCTATTAAATCGCCCGCCAACTTAGCACTTAAAGTTCTGCGCATACCTTCAGCCTGCACCGCCGCTCCACTTGAAAATGGAAGCAATACGCCGGCTGCTGCGATACCTAACACGACCATCGCCAGCATTGCCTCAGCAAGAGTAAAACCTCGATGTCTCACACACCAATGTTTAATAATCATAGTAATTTTTTCCGTTTATATCTGTTCCTGTATTATCAGGTCGAATCTCAGAAGTATCCGCTTTGTATATCCAGCCGTGACTGTCATCAGCGTTGGCCGGGAATGCCTGACCATTTGCAAGCATCTCAACTGTGTCTTTATGATTAAAAGGATTAACAGGTAACTTCTGCATATAAGGACCGCGGTCAAAACCAGGCGCACCGACTGCGGCCGTCTGACCTCTGCTGTTGCTTGATAAGGTTGCCTGGTCAATCAGAGCCTGCTCAGTCGGCGTCTGAGACGTATCGCCATCCGGGTAACCAGGCCCGGCTTCCAAATGATGACCCTTGTAAACAAGAATAAACCTTCGAAGCAATTTTATATTTGTTGCAAGGGCGCTGTCTTTGGCCAACGAGGTGCTGTTACCAAGAGTAGGAATGACAATTCCGGCAAGGAGACCAAGCAGGACTACTACTATGAGAATCTCTACAAGTGTAAAAGCTTTTGCATTATTCATAACCTCTCATCACCCGTCCTTTCTATGTGTTCGATATCTTATCTAAATTAAACAGGCTGACCAGCCATCGGAATTCACCTAAGCATGGTCAGCCTGTTTATCATCTTAAATTTTTTAGACCACCTTAAATCCGCTATACGGCAAGGACGGCTTGTCAAATATTAAAGAGCTGAATGATCAGCACTATCATCTGCCTGGAAAGCACCAGTCGTAGTGTCAAATCGCCAACCCTGTGTGTTTGCACCCGCGTCAGCACCATCTATACGGATTGTCGTCAACTCATTGAACGGATTTTCCGGAATCTGCTGTACATAAGGCCCGTAGACATTGGCACCAGGTCCCGATTGCTCAATACCAGAGATGTTCGTATAGCCAGTCAATGCTTCCTGGAATGTTACGTCTGTTTCATGAGTACCGGTTACTGAAACGCCCGGTAAGTGATCATTGTGCTGAACCTTATAAAGCTCAATCTGTGAGCGCATTGTTTGAAGGTCAGTGCATAACCTTGACATCTTGGCCTCAGTGCTTGCTTCCGTAAACTGAGGAATTACGATAGCCGCCAGAATACCAAGAATAACGACTACAATCAGAATTTCCACTAATGTAAAACCGCTTTTAGCTTTCATCATTTGCCCCTTTCCTGCCAAAAATTTTTAAGTACCATCCAATAAATTACATAACACCCTTGCATAATACTTTCTTTCCAACCAGAGTATCGACCTATTCGATACACTGCTTAACCGCACCTTTAATCTTCTGTCTGTTATCGCCCCTCCTAACATTAAAAACCCCAAAAATACCAGAAAAATACTTCTCCAAAATACCCATTCGGACACCAGACGACCAATAAAAAAAACTCAATCCAACATCCGAAAATATTTAAGGTTTTTACCGTATTAAATACTCGATAACTACCCAAGAAAAATATAAGAAACAACTTTTATGATGCCAAATCTTATATAAAGTAAGCACTTAATTTATGCCCGGATTTCTTATTGTTCCCCTATAAAACTCCCAAACCATATAAACATTCTTCGTGGAAAAATGAATATAGAAGTAACTATTATTAATCGCTATTGATGTGGTTCAAATAAGCAAAGATTATGCAGAAAAAGAGAAAGAGACATTCAATGCTCAGCTTTGAATATAGCCAGGTGCATTTTCAATGTGTATTTTCCTTGTGGTTTCGTTAATATGTTCAAGCCCTATATGGATGCAATCCATAGTCTTCAGAGCCGATTCGACTTTGTCGGCCCACTCAATCAGAACCACAGACTGCGGATAACAAAATTCGTCAAAGCCCAACATCTCGAACTCGGACACAGAATTAAACCGATAAGCATCTATATGATAAATATCCAAACGGCCTGAGTATTCATTAACTATAACAAATGTAGGGCTATTAACACCTTTGCAGTCCTTAGCACCGGCACCGGCTGCAATGCCCTTAATCAGATGTGTCTTACCAGCACCCAACGGCCCACAAACAGCGATAACCTCACCACCCTTCAATTGCAATCCGAGCCTTCGACCAAACTCTATGGTCTGCTCTGGTGATTCAGAAGTAATATAAAAATCTATACTCATCAACAAACAATCATTGACCCAACTGGGCCGGACAATAATAAGCCATAATTCGAACTACGCTCTTAGCCGGTATTGACAATCCTGCACATTCAAAACTGTTCTCGTCAATGCCCCAAATGGTCATAACCCCCTGCTCTCAAATCACCAATTCGGCCATCAGGCATTTTCACCTGCATTTTCTTCGTGTCATTAATAGTGCCAATTTGCGTAATTGCGGTTAGCTCATCCCATTTATCGAATAATGTCCGGCAGTCTCCCTGCGAAAGCGTAAAAAGCAGCTCGAAATCCTCGCCGTCATTTAACGCAGAATTTAACGGCTCATTATTTTGCCTTGCTTGCTCGG
>JASFVS010000055.1:0-12429 GCA_050049715.1 Phycisphaerales bacterium | reverse complement strand
CCGCTTTCGTATTCTACCATAACAAGCTGTGTTAATATCTGGAGATCTATGACCTTACCCCGGCCGTGTTTGGTCTTAACTTTGGTATTTTTTTTCGGCAGCCGTTTTTTAAGCTCTGTGTAAGTTCCATCTTCGTATCGCAGACAGCACTTTAATCTGCCGCAGTAGCCGGAGATTTTTGCCGGATCCAGTGTGGCCTTTTGCATCTTGGCCATTCTCATATTAACCGGCTTTAAGAGTTTGAGGAATCTTTGACAGCAGCATTGTTGCCCGCAGTTTTCCACGTCGCCGAGTAATTTGGCTTCATCACGCGAGCCGATTTGACGCATTTCTATTCTTGTTTGGTATTCGTGTGCGACTTTTTTTACAAGCTCACGGAAGTCCACCCGGCCGTCGGACATAAAATAGAAAATGATTCGTTCACCGCCGAATACATGCTCCACATCGACTATTTTCATCGGCAGTTCCATCTCTTTTACGAATCGTTTGCAGCATTCCATTTCTTCTTTTGAAATTTTCCGCAGATGTCTTTCTTCGCTTATATCTTCGGTTGTTGCATAACGGACGAATTTGCCGGACTTGGTGGGAGTGAAATCAATATCGCTGTCCTCGAAATACTCCTGTATTTGCTCTTCGCTTAATTTGAGCTGCCCGCTCCTGTAGGCCGAAAGTTGGCCTACGAGATAGCCAAGTTCGAGGCCTCTGTTGGTTTTTATTACCACGCGAGAGTCGGTTTTGGATATTCTGTTTTCACGATGCTCGAAGAAGCCGAGCATATTCATCCGGCCGTAACGAACCAGCATATATTTTTTATTTTTTGTCTGTCTGGGCTTCGCCTCTGCGGTTTTTGACATTACAATAAACCCGATTGATACTGTTGTTAAGCTTTGCTATCGCTAAACCTTTATTCTATCAGAATCGGTGAGATTTAACAATAGCTGTTCGAAAATAAGCCTCTCATTGACATTGGACTCGATCCAGAGCAGCGCTTTGTAGCAATCTGAAATTTTTTCCGCCGCCTGCTCGGAATCTAAACGCCCGGCTATTTCCTTTACCTGTTCATGCTGGTCAAAGTTGATTATATCTTTTTTAGTCCTGGCATTTAAATTCATCACGTCGTACATGACCGATATTATGATTTGGACAATGGTTTTCAGGGCTTTCCTGTTAATGTCCTTCCTGCTTGTGTCTTTGTCGAGATTTGTCCAGGTGGCGGCGATTTGTTTGCTTTTATCTAAAAGCTCCTGAGCCAGGTTCAGGGTCTCGGTAATATCATAGCTGCATAATTGGCGTATCAGCTCTTTCTTGCTTTCGTAAAGGTCTGCATCGGCCAGCTCAAGGTTCGCCCACTGGCACGCCAGCCCCAGGCTTCCGCCGCCTAAGCGTGCAAAGTATCTGGCTTTTATTTCATCGATACCCGCCTGTTGTAGTTTATCTATTATCTTCTCTTCGTCTATAGGGCCGAACCGGATTATCTGGGCCCTTGATTTGATTGTAGGCAGAAGCTTTTCCAAACGGGTGCACAGCATAATAATCGAGCAATATTCAGGCGGCTCTTCGAGGACTTTTAATAAGCAGTTTTGAGAAGAGTTGTTGAGCCTCTCGGCCTCACCGACAACGAAGACCTTGCTTTTTGAAAGTGTCGGTCTGTTCGAAACCTTTTCAACCAGAAATTCTCGAATAACGTCTATCGGCAAATCGAGAGGGGAAGCCTTGCCTTTACCATCTTTTGTGAATTCGAGCAGTTCTTTATAGATGTGGTTGAAATCCGGATGTGAATCTGCTTCGAAGGGCCGGCAGGATTTGCACGAGCCGCAGCTGTCTGCAAAGTCGTTTTCCACGATGGGCTCTTCGCAGAGCAGTAACTTCGCCCATTCGCAGGCCGTTTTGAATTTACCGACACCTTCGACCCCTGCGAATATATAAGCATGTGCCCATCTGTCCGACGCAAAGGCCCTTTGCAAAATATCTATTGCTTTGTCCTGACAGAAAATTTCTTTTATTGACATCTATGTAAAACTCGCTTCTGAGATAAGCTGCAATATCTTTTTATGTACGGTTTCGATATCATCCGCTGCGTTGACGACTGAAAAGTTATCCTGTTGCTTGGCCAATTGTAAAAAACCTTCACGCACTTTTTCATGGTAGTTATCACCTTTGGCCTCCATCCTGTCAAGCTGGCGATTCAAGCGTTGCGCTGCGGTTTCCAAATCGACATCGAGAATAATAGTCAGGTCCGGCCAGACTCTTTCCAGACAATCCGTAGCAATTTTAATGACCTTATCTACCCCAAAACCACCTGCGAAGCCCTGATAAGCGCATGTACTCGAAAGCCATCTATCGAGCACGACGCATTTGTTTTCCTGCAGCGCCGGGGCTATCTTTTCCGCCCAAAGCTGCGCCCGTGAGGCCATATAGAGCATTAATTCTGTACGCGTATTCATTGTATCGTGTTCAGGGCTTAACAGAATCTCTCGAATCTTGTCTCCTATAACTGTATCGCCCGGGTCGCGAAAACTGGTAGTGGGAACACCCTGTTTTTGCAGCCATTCGACTAAAAGTTTTGTCTGCGTACTTTTCCCGCAGCCATCCGGCCCATCGAGAACTATAAACTTGCCTGAATATTTGTTTTTAAGATTCTCGTTATTCAAATTTTGCCTCATCTCCAAAAACTTCTCGATACAGATTTTTTCCTATCATAAGATATAAAACGCGACGTCTTACTGTTTCTTCATTCCAATCCGGATGGCGTTTTCTTACACCTGCTTCAACAATGCCGTGAAGATTGTTACTCATCTCGAATGCCATTTTCAGACGTTCTTCCGGCCCCAGCCTTCGCAGGATTTCGAACTGCTTTCTCGCAGCCTCAATAGTAGTATCTGCCGGTATCATGTTCATTTTCGTATCCTCAAGCCGCAGCCATCCGGCCCGTCAAGAGCTATAAACTTGCCTGAAAAAGTATTTTTTCTGTTGTTCAAGTTATATTTTTCTATCTATGTTATTTCGTTAACTGCAAATTATCTTCGCCGACTAACTGCTTCATTTTTCTGCAGAAGTCGAGGTCGGGATTGACGTTTAATTGTTTATCCGCCGCGGCTGATACCCTGCCTTTATCTGTCCTTATCGTAACATAAACCGGGCTTCTGCCTTTGTGGTGCTGGCAAATACTTTTTATAGTGGCGACTTTTTCTTTTGTAACATCTTTGGCATTCAGCCTTATTCTGACTTTGGCGGCCAGTTTCTCTCGAACTTCATCCAGAGTTATCAGCTCGGATGCCAATATATTAGGTCTTTCTCTTCTGAAATCTAGCTTACCTTTTACAAAAACGATACCATCGGGAGCCAAAACCTTACTATATCTGTTCAGCACATCCGGGAACATTACCACCTCAATCTGCCCCTGTAAATCCTCAAGGGTAAAGACGGCCATTTTTGAGCCGGCGTTTCGGCCCGTCTTTGTAATGTTATATCTTATCTTTGTTATCATACCGCCTATCACAACTTGTTTTTCCTGTGTATTTTGTTTCAAGTCCGAGCTATTATGTGTGGAATAGATATTTATTGTCTCCGCGTGATGGCTGAGGGGGTTGCTTGTCACATAAAAACCGAGAACCTGTTTTTCATAAGCCAGCATCTGCGGTTCAGGCCAGGGTGCGACATCGGGCAGGCTCTTATGGTCCTGCGAATAATC
This sequence comes from Phycisphaerales bacterium, assembly GCA_050049715.1. GTDB lineage: Bacteria > Planctomycetota > Phycisphaerae > Sedimentisphaerales > Anaerobacaceae > NIOZ-UU13. The sequence continues at coordinate 8,738 of JASFVS010000055.1, read as the reverse complement.
GTTTTCTTCTGTCATTTGGCCAAAGATACTCATCTGGCCTTTTTGCCTGTCCGATTGCAGACTCGCCCCGAATTCCATCGCTTTTTCAAGCCCGGCCATCATCTGAGGACGGCTACCGCCCAGCCTGTCGAAAGCACCGGACTTGATAAGCGCTTCGAGAACCTGTTTATTGGCGGCTCTTAAATCCACATTTTCGCAGAAATGGAAAAGACTCTCGAACCTGTCGACCTGTTTGCGGGCGGCTATAATTTGCTCAACTGCTTTTCCGCCGACGCCTTTGACTGCCGCCAAACCAAAACGAACAACACCCTTTTTCTTGTGCCCGTTCTCATCCTGCTCGTATAACGGCGTAAAATCAACGCCGCTTTCGTTTATATCCGGCGCCAGTACCTCGATACCCATCCGGTTGCACTCGTTTATATAATCGACAATCTTATCCGTATTGTCCATTTCGTAAGTCAGCAGAGCGGCCATAAACTCAACGGGCCAGTGTGCTTTCATATAAGCCGTCTGGTATGCGATAAAGGCATAGCGGGTCGAGTGGCTCTTATTGAAACCATAGCCTGCAAATCGTTCGATAAGCTCGAAAATCTGCTCGGCCTGTTGTTTTTTGAGCCCTTTGTCAACACAGCCGGCGATAAATCTTTCCCGTTCCTTGGCGATAGTCTTTGCCTTCTTTTTGCTTATCGCCTTAATAAGCGTATAGGCCTCTCGCAACGGTATGTCGCCAAGCCGGTTACAAATCCGCATTACTTGTTCCTGATAGGTCATAATACCGTAAGTTTCATCAAGAACCTCTTTCATAATCGGGTGCGGCAGGCTCCATTTAGCCCCATGTTTCCGGTCGATGTAATCCGGGATTAATATCATAGGTCCCGGCCGATACAGCGCATTGGCCGCTATCAGGTCTTCAATTCTGTCCGGCTTCATTTTCATCAGCAGGTTCTGCATACCGCCGGACTCGAACTGGAAAAATCCCTTCGTATTACCTGCTGAAAACTGTTCGAAAACCTTCTGGTCCGTAAGGTCGAGTTCTTCGAGGTCGATGTCTACGCCGTGGATTTCCTTGACTAACTGTACCGACCTTTCTAACACACTGAGGGTCTTCAGACCTAAAAAGTCCATCTTCAAAAGGCCGACTTTCTCAACCATAGGCCCTTCAAACTGTGTAATAATATCATCGGAGCCGGCTGCCTTATACAAAGGTACAAAGTTGGTCAGCTCTTCGTCGGCAATTACGACGCCGGCCGCGTGGACCGATGCGTGACGGGCAAGGCCTTCGAGCTTTTTACTAATATCGATTACTTTTCTTGTCAGCTCATTTTTTTCGTAAGCCTGTTTTAATTCAGGTTCGGTCTTGAGCGCCTTATCAAGCGTCATATCGAGCGAAAACGGCACAAGTTTGGCTAATCTGTCCGCCTCGACTAATGGAACTCCGAGCACCCTGCAAATATCACGGATAACCGCCCGCGCCTTCATCGTCCCGAAGGTTATTATCTGCGCCACATGGCCGTATTTCTGGCGAACATAGTCGATAATTTTTGCTCTGTGTGCCTGGCATATATCAATATCGATATCCGGCATCTCGTTACGTTGCGGGTCCATAAACCGCTCGAACAGCAGGTCGTATCGAATAGGGTCAACGTTGCACAATCCGAGGCAGTATCCGACTAATGTGCCTACGCCACTGCCTCTTGCGCCTATTGGGATATTATTCTCATGTGCGTATTTGCAAAAGTCCCAGACGATAAGAAAATAGCCGGCGAAGCCTTTAGATTCGATAACGTTCAACTCCCTGTCGAGTCTTTCTTTTATCTGTTCGGTAATTTCGCCGTATCGATTTTTTGCTCCCTCGTAGCATAGGTTTGTGAGGAATTCCTCGGGTGTCGAGTCGTCCGGAGGCTCGAATTGTGGTGCATGCCTCTTTTTCAAATCAAGCTCGACGTTGCAGCGCCCGGCAATTGTCATAGTATTGTCGCACGCCTCGATAGTTTCCGAAAAAAGCCGGCGCATTTCATCGGGACTTTTCAAATAGATATCCGATGGATAAATCATTCTGTCCGGGTCGTCTGCTCTTTTACCCGTACTTATGGAGCAAAGACAATTATGAGCTTCATGGTCGTCTTCAGTCAAAAAGTGCACGTCATTTGTTGCTACCAGTCCGATGCCCATTTTTTTTGCAAGGTCAATCAGTCCCTGCCTGATATTCGGATTATCTCCTTCGTGATTTTGTATCTCGATGAAAAATCTGTCATTCCCGAAAATCTTCAGGTAACTTTCCGCCGCTGAACGTGCCGCTTTTTCATTCGCGTTTGCAATTTCCATTGCAACCCGGCCTTTTAAGCAGGCGGAGGTACAGATAAGACCTTCGTTAAGCTCGGCCAGGATTTCCACATCGATTCTTGGTCGATAGTAAAACCCGTCGAGAAAACCGGTACTTGTCAGTTTAAGCAGATTTTGATAGCCGGTATTGTTTTGAGCTAAAAGAACAAGATGATATGCAGCATCGGCTATGCGGGTTTTTGTTCTGTCGAATCTGCTGCCCGGCGCAATGTATGCTTCTATGCCGATGATGGGTTTGATATGAGCGGCTCTCGCTTTTGTATAGAACTCGACGGCCCCGAACATATTACCGTGGTCGGTAACAGCTACGGATTCCATATTAAGTTTTTTACAACGTTTGAGCAGTTTATCGAATGTTATTGCCCCATCCAGCAGCGAGTATTGACTGTGCAGGTGAAGATGCGTAAATCCTTTATTTGACATAGTTTAATCCGTTTCCTTTTGAGTGTAATCTGCGCTGATATAGTAGGCTCATCCCGAAGCTTTGTCAACCGAAATGCCTTGATTTAAGTCATAGTCACATAGAAAAACCTTAAATTTTCATTGATATGTTTCTCTCAATATGTTATGTTGAAAAAAGTAGCGGGAAGGTCTTTCAACTTGTGTCTTAATCGAGGTTTTCAGCATGGAAGCTTCGCGGTCAGTTTCTAAACTTCGTAAACATGTGGTTAAAAAAGCTGTTTCGTTACAGGAATATTCCGGAAAGGGAAGTGTAAGATGAAAAAAAGCATTTATTTGATAATTATTTTTGTAGTAGTTCTATCATCTGACGCACGCTCGGAGGCTCCGGATTTCCCCGACAATTACCAGGAGATTAACGCCGAACATATTGCATCTGTAGAGCAGGAATTAAGTACCGAATTTATCGATGGTTCTGACGGCTTCGAATTCTGGCCGGGGACCTATTTCATATATAAAACGAATATGGGCAGATACGGAAAATTTATCGTGGAGGATTTATACGGCAGTAACTTAACAATTTCCTGGATTACATACGATAGCGATGGTTCCACTTATTCTTCGGGAAGCGGATTGGAAATTCATGGCACATGGAGTTGTGATTTGGATGAAGGATTAGATGAAGGCTATGTCTGGGGCCAACAAGATTGGTATTGGGAACAGGTAAATGGCTCAACTCGCTATTTGTACCCTACGAATGGTGCGAAACTCAAATTGATTTACAGGGCTTCTTCATCACAGGCTCAAGAGTTGGTTTATTTTGCAGATGATAATCTAAAAGCAGCCGTTGAGGAGACTCTTGATGTTACCGATCCAACCTCAACGGACATGTTGAGGCTTAGATTTCTCGATGCTGACAATAGGGGTATCATTGATTTAACTGGCTTGGAGTATGCCACTAATATACGTAGAATTAATTTAATAGAAAATCAGGTCAGCGATATATCGGCACTTTCCGGCTTAATAAATCTGGAGATACTCGAACTGTGCGGCAATCAGGCAAGTGATATTTCACCTCTTGCCGGCTTAATAAGCTTACGTCACTTGTGTCTCACCCGCAATCAAATCAGCAATATCTCACCGCTTTCCAGTCTCACAAATTTGGAGTATCTGCAACTGCAGAACAATCAAATCAGCGATATATCACCTCTTTCCGGTCTTACGAATTTGCGGGGATTGTATCTTATGCATAATCGTATCAGTGATGTCTCCGCATTGTCGGGCCTATCAAATATAGAGTTGCTGATTCTTTACGACAATCGTATCAGTGATATCTCACCGCTTTCCGAACTTACGACTCTTGAGGAACTGTTTCTCAACAGCAATCAGCTTAGTGATATCTCACCTCTCTCCGGTCTCACAGGATTGGAGAGACTACGTCTCGACGATAATCAGATAAGCGATATTTCATCTCTTTCCGAACTAACGAGTCTGAGGGAACTGTACCTCTGGGAAAATCCCCTTGGAACGGATGCTTACGCTATTTACATCCCACTAATACAAAATTCTGGAGCGGAAGTTTCTTATGACCCACTCGTGTGGCGCACGTTGAATATCAGCTCGACAGCTGGCGGTCCGGTAGTTGAGCCGGGCGAGGGGAATTTCGATTACACAAATCTTACTATTGTTAATATTAATGCCGTGCCTGACCCGGGGTATTGTTTTGTTGGTTGGACCGGTACTGCAGTTGATGCCGGCAGGGTGGCCAACCCTGCTGCGGCTGACACTACTGTTAATATGGAAGCAGATTATACGCTCCGGGCCAACTTCGAGCGAATCAGGCTTGCACTTTATGTGGACGATAACGCGCCCAATGACCCGGAGCCCAATAATCCACAAGTCAGTGACCCAGACGAGGATGGAACTCCGGAGCATCCCTTCGATACGATTCAGGAAGCAATCGACGTTGCTGTGTCTGGCGATACAGTTTTAGTTTATCCGGGCATATACCGGGAAGAAATTATTTTTATGGGTAAGGCTATAACTGTTCAGGGTGCAGCGACTTCTGATGGGATACCTGTCCTTGAGAATCCGGATGATTTTGCAGTTTCGTTTTATAACGGTGAAGGTCCTGATAGCATTTTGAAGAATTTCATCATAAGAAATAGTTTTATAGCTGTTTTTATTGCAGGTAGTTCACCAACTATAAGCAATTTAACAGTAGTTGACAACAAATACGGTATTGAAGCTTATGCCGACTCCTACCCTGATATAAGCAATAGTATCTTTTGGAACAATACAGATGGCGATTTATTCCAGTGTCAGGCAAGCTATAGCTGGATTGAGGAAAATATCGAATATGAGCCGCTCGGAGGCTTGATTTCCCACTGGATGTTTGAGGAAGGCAGTGGTACCACAGCGTATGATTCGGTTGATGATAATCACGGAGTTATCCATGGAGCCCAGTGGACAGTTGGTCGGGTTAATGGTGCATTAAGCTTCGATGGTAAGGATGATTATGTAGAACTGCCGGATAACAATCCGGTTTGGTTACCCGAATATGATTTCACCTTGTCTACCTGGGTCAAATTTGAAAGAGACAATACTTTCTCGTCGGGCGCGAATGAGCTTATCTTAGACCTTAATTTTGGAGCTAGTTCTAATCCTGCGAATGAATTAGGTTACAATATACAAAGACACGGTGAAAGCGGAAAGCTGTGTTTCCAGATAACTACAACAACAAATTCGGATGAAGACCTGTATTCGAATGCAGTTTTAGCCGCAGACACATGGTATCACGTTGTTGCTGTTCGTGATGGAGGAACTCAGGCGATTTATATAAATGGAAGATTAAATGCAGCCAGAACATGCTCCCCTGACCCGATAGATTTTGTTGGTGGTTATGACGATGATAATATTAATATAGGCAGATTTACAACAAATATAGGGAATCCTCGTTATCATCTCGAAGGTAAAATAGATGATGTTATGATTTTTGAAAGGGCTTTATCTGCTGAAGCGATTCAAAAATTGTATCAGAATGGATTGTCCGGACAAAGCATTCCAACGGATCCATTGTTTGTGGATCCGGCCAATGGTGATTACCATTTACGTTCAAAGCGGGGCCGGTATTGGCCGGAACATGATATATGGGTGCTCGATAGTATTACCAGTCTCTGTATCGATGCCGGTGAACAGATGGCTGACCCCTCACAGGAGCCGATGCCTAACGGCGGCAGGATTAATATGGGCGCTTACGGCGGAACGGCCTACGCAAGCATGAGCGAATCGTCGGTTACTGGTGAAGAATTGCCTCTGGGAGTCATAGAGCAGGTGCATGGTATTATTACAGTGAGTTTTCCTTATGAGGACAACACGTGGTTCATTGTAATGTTCCACAATGATTCGGTTTACACAATAACACAGGTTATTCTAAATATCAGGCTAACTGACGAGGTAACGAGTGAGCAGGAGTGCTACGAAGTAGTACTGGGGCCGCCTGGGGCCATTATTCCTCCCGGCGAAACAGTTATTCTATCAGGCGATATCCCGGTAGTGGTAGGTAGAAGGGATTTCTTCTGGGAGATTGTTAGAATGTTAGGTTACATTGACTGAACACTGTAGTTATTATTAAAGGAAAGGAGAGGATTAAAGTGAAAAGGCATGTCTTATTTATATTTGTGTTCTTATTGTTGGTGTCCGGTCTTTCTTTCGCACAACCGGTTGTTTTTAACAACACAAACTTCATAGCAACGCTGGAAAAAGCTCTTGGTGTTATCAGTCTCATGAATTTACCCGACAATTACCGGGAGATTAACGCTGAACATATTGCATCTATGGAGCAGGAATTGAGTACAGAGCCTATCGATGGTTCCGATGGCTTGGATTTTTGGCCGGGGACCTTTTTTGTGTATAAAACAAATATGGGCAGGTACGGAAAGTTCATCGTAGAGCATTTAGACAAACCCGCGTATAGCAGGTTAACCATATCTTGGGTTACTTATAATAGCGATGGTTCCGTTTATTCCTCTGGAAGTAGATTGGAAATTCAAAGCTCATGTAGCTGCGATTTGGATGAAGGTTTAGAGGAAGGGCATATACAGGGCGAACAAGATTTTTGGTGGTCACATGAGAGTGCGTCGAGGCGCCATTTGGTTCCTGCAAATAATGCGAAGTTTAAAATGTTGTACAGGACTTCTGTATCACAGGATGAAGGGCCGGTTTATTTTGTGGACGCCAATCTAAAAGCCGCCGTGGAGGAGGCTCTTGGCGTTACAGATCCGACTCCGGCTAATATGTTATGGCTTGTTAATTTGAGTGCAGCTTCCAGGGGAATCAGTGACTTGACCGGCCTGGAATATGCCACCAATCTGCAGTGGCTTGGTTTAACCAATAATCAGATAAGCAATCTTTCACCCCTTTCCGGACTGACAAACCTAGAGATAATATATCTTGGTCGGAATAATATCGCTAATAGTCGAATGAGTAATCTCACCCCGCTTTCCGGATTCAGAAACCTTATATATTTAAGTCTATACGACAATCAGATTCGTGATATCTCAGCTCTTTCGGGTCTTGTGAATCTGGAGGGGCTTGATCTTGATGGCAATTATATTATCAATATTTCAGCACTTTCCAGACTCCCCGGTCTGCAGGAACTGTATGTATCTTACAACCCGCTCGATGATGTATCAGTAATTTCCGAGTTCACGAATTTGGTATATCTGGGTTTGTCCGGTTTCCGAATCAGGGATTTCTCACTGTTTTCCGGTCTTACGAACCTCCAGGGATTGTATCTCGACGACAATCAGATAAGCGATATTTCACCACTTTCAAGCCTTATAAGGTTGGAGAGGTTGCGTCTCGACGGCAATCAGATAAGCGATATTTCACCACTTTCAAGCCTTATAAGGTTGGAGAGGTTGCGTCTCGACGGCAATCAGATAAGTGATATTTCGCCGCTTTCCGAGCTTACGAATCTGCAAACATTACAACTTGAGAATAATCAGATTTATGATATCTCACCGCTTTCCGGACTCATGGGTTTGGAGAGGTTGTATCTTGATAATAATTGGATTAGCGATGTCTCATCACTTTCCGAACTTACGAATTTACAGAGGTTGTTTCTGGGGAGCAATCAAGTTCGTGACATCCTGCCACTTTCCGGCCTTGTGAATTTGGAGCGATTGTATCTTGATTATAATCAGATAAGCGACATATCGGCGCTTTCCGAGCACACGAAGCTGGAGCATTTGTATCTGTTTGGGAATCGGATAAGCGATATTTCGTCCCTTTCTGAACTAACAAACCTGCGGCGGTTGCTTCTGTCTGAGAATCAGGTAAGCGATATATCGTTCCTTTCTGAGCTTACAAACCTGGAGTGGTTGCATCTGTCTGAGAATCGGATAAGCGATATTTCGGCCCTTTCAGGTCTTACGAATCTGGAGAGCCTGCTTCTCGAGGGCAATCGAATTAGCGATGTCTCATCTCTTTCTGGGCTTGTTAATGTTTCGAGATTGGGCCTTTTCGATAATCGTATCAGCGACATCTCGGCGCTTTCCGGCCTGATAAACCTGCGTTCGGAGTTGACTCTCTCGAACAATCAGATTAGTGATATTTCACCTCTTGCTGGCTTTGCGGATTTGGAGATGCTGCAACTGCAGAACAATCAGATTAGTGACGTTTCACCTCTTTCCGAACTTACGAGTTTGGAATGGCTGTATCTAAGCAATAATCAAATTAGCGATATATCGCTTCTTTCCGAACTCACTAATCTGAGAGTACTGGATCTCCAGGCAAATCCTCTTTACGCTGATGCCCACACCATCTATATCCCGCAAATCCGAAATTATGGAACAAGCGTTTATTATGACCTGCCCGTATGGTTTACGTTGACAATCAGCTCAACCGCTGGCGGCTCTGTTGTACAGCCGGGCGAGGGCGATTTCTATTATATTGATGCTTCAGTTGTTGATATTAATGCCGCCGCTGACCAG
>JASFVS010000304.1:0-3980 GCA_050049715.1 Phycisphaerales bacterium | reverse complement strand
CCTGCGGAGGAGTGGAAAAAAATAAGAGCCTTCGATTTTAGACAGAAAGCTAATCAGTACCATTTATTGGAAACGAGGATGGTTAAGAAAGATGGTAGAATAATAGATGTGGATATTTCGTTAAGCATTTTGAAAAATGCTGAAAACAAAACAACGGGTTCGATAGGCGTAATAAGAGACATAACTGAGCATAAGGCCGCAGAAGAAAAAGTTAAGAAGATGATAGATGAAAAATCAGGATTTATATCAATAGTTGCACACGAATTACGTACATCTCTTTCGGCTATTAAAGAAGGTGTCTCTATTGTCTCCGAAGGTATAGCAGGCCGGCTTAATGGGAAACAAAAGAAGTATTTGAACATTGCAAAGAGGAACGCCGATAGACTCAGCGCTCTGATTAATAATGTCTTGGATTTTCAGAAACTTGAAACCAACAGAATGGACTTAGATATTCAGGATAACGACATAAAAGAAGTCGTTACGGAAATACATGAAACAATGGCTCTTTATGCGAAGAAAAATAAAGTTGAATTGTTGCTTGAGCTGGCGGATGATTTATCTGAGGCGAAATTTGACCGTTTAAAAATTAATCAGGTTTTAACAAACCTGATTGGCAACGCTATCAAATTTACACCTGAAAAAGGACGGGTGTCCATTAATGTTCAGCGTCGGAATGAAGAATTAGTTATAAGTGTTGGCGATACGGGCATAGGCATACCTAAAGATGCACTTGCGAAAATATTCGAGTGTTTCTACACTGTAAACCAACGCGGCAAGCAAATTCAGGGTACAGGTTTAGGGCTTGCTATTGTTCATAAAATCGTGATGATGCATGGTGGTAGAATCGAGGTCGAAAGCGAAGTGAGCCAAGGCACAACTTTTACTTTATTTTTACCGTTGGATTGCGAGCCTATGCAGAAACTATCACCTGCAAAAGAAACCGAAATTTTAGAAAACTCAATTGCTGATTAGTGACGTGCAGGGGAAGAACAGAAAAATCTACTGAAATCACGCCTTTACACTGCTTTTATCCAGTACTTTCCGAATAATTTTAGCTATTTCCTTCTTGCTGATAGGCTTCAAGACAAACTCTTTTATGCCTATGCTTTCGAGTTCCTCAGCTTGAACGTTCTCAGGAAATCCGGAACATAAAATTATTGAAATGTCAGGTCTAATCGATATTAACTTACTGGCCAGTTGTGTACCTGTCATATTTGGCATAACCTGGTCAGTTATGACAAGGTCGAACTTGTCAGGCTCCTCCTGAAATGTCTCAAGAGCGTCGATACTACTATTCTTTGCAACAACCTCGAATCCAAGCCGTCTTAATATCTGCCCTGTAACATTGACCATCATTTCTTCATCGTCCACAAGTAGTATTACTTCTTTGTCTTTATTAGTTGGCTCTAATGGTTTAGATTCCTGAATCTCACTGCTTTCAATCTTGGGAAGGTATATCTCAAAGGTTGTGCCTTTGCCTGGAGTACTACTAACCGTGATTGCACCATCGTGGCTTTTGATGATTCCATGAACTACAGAAAGTCCGAGTCCAGTTCCCTCATTTACTCCTTTTGTGGTAAAGAAAGGTTCAAAGATTCGTTCTATGACTTCTTTCTCCATTCCACAACCGGTATCCCTAATGCTAAGTTTCACATAAGTACCCGGCATTAAATGTTCATCCCGGATTTTAGTCTCAGATTCGAAATTGACATCGTCAAGGCTAACTTCCAATAGACCACCTTCCTCACGCATAGCATGCGAGGCATTCGTACATAGATTCACCAGAATCTGGTGAATTTGTGTTGGGTCGGCCAGCACTACACTGGACTCTGCCTGAATCTTTCGGCTTATCTTGATTGTTGCAGGCAGGGATGACCGAAGCATTCCCAGTACTTCCTTAACTATAGAGCTAATCTGTACAGGTTCTTTTTCCTGTATCTGTTGATCCTGATCTTTTCGGCTAAATGTTAATATTTGCTTCACCAGCTTTGTTGCACGGTTAACACAGGATAAGATTTGCTCCAGATTATCTCGAATTGGACTATCCTTTGGAAGGTCTTCAAATGATAGTTCCAGGTAGCCTTGCATAGCAGCCAGAATATTATTGAAATCGTGCGCAATACCTCCTGCCAATGTGCCAATGGCATCCATCTTTTGTTTCTGGCTGAGTTCAAGTTCCAATTCTATCTTTTCTTTTTCAGCTTTTTTGCGCTCGGTAATATCAAGGCCATAGGCATTTACGTAACCTGAATCAGCTATAGGTTGTAAAGTTATGAAAAACATACGACCATCATCACAATTCAGTTCGTATGTTGCGCTGCCACCTGAGCTATAAACTTCCTCTATCCTCTTGCACCAAAGCTCAGGTAAAAGCTGGCCTTCTTGGATTTTCCATGTTTTGAGCACAGGTGATGCGGCATCGTTCGCATAAAGAATTTTACAATCTTTTGATATTCTCAGGACAGGGTTGGGGTCTTCGCTCGGAAATTTAGCCAAATTCTTGATTTCTTCAATCGCTTTCTTACTTTCAGTTATATCTCGTATTATTCCTTGTATAATCTCTTTCCCATCCACCTGCATTGAAGAAAGAGCGATAGTTACCGTTCGAGTTTGTCCACTTTTCGTCAATATTTCTGCTTCGATATTCCTATTATGATTCTTGCCGGATCCGTCCAATAAACTCTGATAGTGTTCCGCCTTGTCCTCTGGATATAGCGTTGTATGATGCTGTTCTATGATTTCTTTTCTACTTTTTCCAAGGAGTTCCTCTGTTGCCTTGTTGCAATTTGTGATAACGCCGCTTTCGACATCTATCCAGACAATAGCATCCTGCGCATTGGCAAATGCCAGCCGGAATTTATTTTCACTCTCTTGTAAAGCCCTGTTCGCTTTTTTGAATTCTGTGATATCGGATGTGATATGAACAGCTCCTACGAGATGCCCATCATCGTTTATCAAAGGATCTACTTTGACTTTTATCCATCTGTCGCCTAATTGAAAGTCTGTCGTCTCGCTTTGGCGGGTTTCACGCATCTGCATAAGAGGACACTTATTTACCGGTTTTGATGAACCGTGAAGAAGTTCACAGCAATTTTGGCCAATAATTTCATCGTATGTTTTTTTTAAGAATTGTGCCATGGCGTTGTTGCATTGGAGTATTTTGTAGTCATTCATGTCAATGATACAAACGCCATCGGTGACGGCATCGAAAGTCTCTTGCCATTCTCGAGCGAAAAGGTTAGATTTATTTTCTGTGTCGTCGCGTTTATTAGGCTTCTTTTTTATCTCTGCGCGTTTATGAAATAGTTTTCCTATTTTTTTTACAACAGGCCAGGCGACAATAATCCCCAGCAAAACGATGCCGGCTGTGGGTATAGCAGAAGTGTTTCGAGCCTTTTTCCAATGTTTATCACGCTGATCTTCTAAAGCTTTACACATATTGCTTACGAACGCCTTCATTCCTTTATTATATGCTTGCCTTTGCTCTTCATACTTCGGACTTTGGAGCAAAGCAGCGGCACGGTCATACTTTCCCTGCTGCACAAAACTGAGAGCCTCGTTTTCCATTTTATCGAGCTCGTCGTTTACAAAGACCGTTAAGATTACCCCTGCTTTCAAAGCGTCGTCTTCAGAAACATTCTTAATCTCCTCGATGGCAGCTTTTATTCGCGATCCAATTTCTTTGTGCTGTTTTACCCACTTCGGATTTTGAGTGGTTGCAGCCATCTTCGCTGCCGTAGCAAGCACCTTGTCACGATTTGTAGTAGAATCTTCTAATCTGGTAAACTGCTCAATTTGGACTTCAAGGGACTTGATTTGTAAGTATGATTTCCAAATTTGCCTGGAAGGTAACGGAAATGTTATTGCTGCGATCAACAGGATTAATAAACATCTCTTCAAAGTGAATATACCGGTCTCCTGAACGTTAGACTGTGATGCGATGCTCGTTTTGTTTGATTGTCCTGGACTGTACATTTCAA
>JASFVS010000064.1:0-11796 GCA_050049715.1 Phycisphaerales bacterium | reverse complement strand
TCTCGTCCCGCCGAAAGACAAAGGCATCCTCGAATCTGTTGTGCCGGAAGGAGATTACACTGTACAGGACGTCATCGCGGTCTTAAGAACGGACGAATCACACACAAAAGACCTCTTCCTCATGCACAGGTGGCCTATCCGGGTTCAGCGGCCGACAAAGAAACGACTCGCCCTTGATATCCCGCTTATCACCGGACAGCGCGTCATCGACACACTCTTTCCCGTCGCAAAAGGCGGAACCGTGTCCATCCCCGGCGGCTTCGGCACAGGAAAAACAATGTCGCAGCAGGCGGTGGCAAAGTGGTGTGATGCAGACCTTATTATATATATAGGCTGCGGCGAAAGAGGCAACGAGATTACGGATGTGCTGACCGAATTTCCGAAGCTGATTGACCCAAGAAGCGGTCGCTCACTCATGGAACGAACCATTCTTATCGCCAACACGTCCAACATGCCCGTCTCCGCAAGAGAGGCAAGCATCTATACAGGGATAACAATGGCCGAATATTTCAGAGACCAGGGTTACCACGTCGCCGTAATGGCGGATTCTACATCACGCTGGGCCGAAGCGCTCCGCGAGCTGTCCGGCCGGATGGAAGAAATGCCTGCCGAAGAAGGTTTCCCCGCTTACCTTCCGACAAGAATAGCCGAATTCTACGAGCGGGCAGGTTCGATGGAAACATTGAACGGTGACGAAGGTTCTCTTACCATCATTGGGGCTGTATCTCCGCCGGGAGGTGATTTCTCGGAGCCTGTAACCCAGCATACGAAAAGATTTATCCGGTGTTTCTGGGCGCTCGACCGCAACCTTGCCAACGCCCGGCATTATCCTGCAATTTCGTGGCTTGACAGCTATAGTGAATACCTCAATGATATAATGCCATGGTGGTCACAGCAGGTTGGTTCTGAATGGCTTGCTGACCGGACGGAAATAATGGAGTTGCTGCACAAGGAAGTACGGCTTCAACAGGTAGTCAAGCTGGTCGGTCCCGATGCACTGCCGGACTCGCAGCGGTTTATTCTGGAGATATGCACGTTATTCAAGAATGCCTTTTTGCAGCAGAACGCCTACGATGCCATCGACACCTTCTCAACCGTTCAGAAACAGGCAAAAATGCTGAACATTATTGTTAACTATTGGAAACGCGGTTCCGAAGCGATAAAAAACGGAGCAACTCTTATTAAATTAAGAAAAATGAAAGTATATCAGGATATAGTAAAAATGAAATTTACAGTACGCAACGAAGACCTTTCCGGCCTCGACAAGATTGGAGCACGTCTGGAGCGTTCGATGGACCAACTGGAGGCTTTACATGCCCGAAATAAAAAATAGAAATCTGCTGTCTGGCCGCGAGTATATCGGCGTTGATAAAATCGACGGGGCTCTCGTCTTCGTCAGTAAAACACACCCCGTAGGATACAGAGAGCTTATCGAATGCGTGGACGGCCAGAGAAACCGGCGGCTGGGAATTGTCCTGGAATCTTCAACTAATTTCGTCGTTGCCCAGATATTCGAAGGAACATCGGGCCTCACCCTTCCGGATACGCGCATCCGGTTCTCCGGCAAACCGCTTACAATTTCAATCTCGAAGGAAATGCTGGGACGGGTATTCAACGGGTTAGGCCGGCCGATAGACGGAGGCCCGCCCCAACGAAGTGACATAGAGCTGAACGTTAATGGGATGGCCATCAATCCGACCGCACGGGAATATCCTCGCGATTTTATACAAACCGGCATTTCCGTCATCGATGGGATGAACACTCTCATCAGGGGCCAGAAGCTTCCCATCTTCTCCGGTAACGGCCTGCCGCATAACGAGCTGGCCGCACAGATTGCCCGCCAGGCAAAAATCAGGGGAACAAATACGGAATTTGCTGTGGTCTTCGCCGCTATGGGAGTAAAGCACGACGTCGCGCAGTTCTTTATTCGCTCATTCGAAGAAAGCGGCGTACTCGAAAACGTTGCACTGTTCCTTTCTCTCGCCGATGACCCATCGATAGAGCGACTTATTACACCGAGAACAGCACTGACTCTCGCAGAGCACCTGGCCTTCAATGAAGATATGCACGTGCTGGTTGTCATGACCGATATGACCAATTACTGCGAATCTCTTCGTGAAATATCCACCATCCGGGGCGAAATACCGTCACGCAAAGGATATCCGGGCTATCTCTATTCGGACTTGGCGGAACTTTACGAACGTTCGGGAATGATTAAAGAACATAAAGGCTCTATCACCTTACTGCCTATACTTACGATGCCCAATGATGATATATCTCATCCGATACCCGACCTTTCAGGTTATATCACGGAAGGCCAGATTGTCTTCGAAAGAGAGATGGACGGCAGAGGAATTTACCCGCCGATTGCAGGCTTGCCCTCCCTTTCACGATTAATGAAAGACGGCATCGGCGAAGGCATGACCAGAGAAGACCATCCTCATCTTGCAAGCCAGTTATTCGCCGCCTATAGCTATGTAAAAGATGTCCGCAATCTCGCATCGGTCATAGGCGAAGAGGAACTGACTCCTCTGGACCATAATTATCTCGATTTCGGCAGAGAGTTCGAGCAGAAATTTGTTTCCCAGCGTAAAGATGAAGAAAGAAGCATCGAACGGACCCTGGACCTCGGCTGGGAAGTATTAAGAATGCTGCCCGTGGAAGAGCTGCACAGAATTACCGATGAGGAAATAGAGAAATTCTACGGGAAATAACAGGTATTCACTATGGCACAATACGCACCGACAAAAACGAATTTACTCCGCTTACGAAATGACCTGAATTTCGCTCAGCAGGGATACGAGCTTTTGGACCAGAAAAGAAACATCCTGATTATCGAGCTTTTAGCGCTGGTTGACCAAACGGCGGATTATCAAAGCCGGGTGGAAAACGCTCTTGCAAAGGCATATAAAACCCTCGAAGAGGCTGTCCTGGACATGGGAAAGCTCAAGGTACAATATCTGACCGGCGCCGTTAACATCTCCACCGATATAGTTATCCGCTCCAGAAGAGTTATGGGCGTCAACCTTCCTGTAGTTGAAACCGAATTTAAAGAGCATCCACCCTACTACAGTCCTATGGGAACAAGTTTCTGGATAGACAGCTCCATAAATTTTTTCAAGGAGGCCCTCCAGCTGCTTGGCAGGCTTTCTGAACTGAAAATATCCGTACTACGGCTTGCGAATGAAGTCAAAAAAACGATTAGGAAGGTCAATGCTCTCGAGAAAATAGCAATCCCTGACCTTCAGGAGACTGTTCGTTCAATCGAAAACAGGCTCGAAGAGAACGAACGGGACATGTTTGTCCTGATGAAAATGGTCAAGGCTAATCTCGAAGGCAAAAGACAAAAGACTATGGAGAAAAATCGTGAGTAAACCCATAAAAAAAATAATGGTTTATATCGACGGAACTGAACAGTCCATTACCGCCGCCCAGTATGCAATATGCCTGGCCTCCTTTTCCGGCGCAGAGCTCATCGTCCACTACGTGATTAACACCAGAGCAATGGAAGACCTGCTAAAGGCAAGAATATTCCTTCAGGACGAGCAGCTTGAATATCAGCATGATATGAAAGCCGACGCCGAACGTTATCTTAATTACGTTAATGAGCTTGCCGTCGCAAAAGGAGTAACGATTATAAAAAAACTCAGCAGCGGAAATGTTCATAAGCAGATTATTAACACCATAAACGATGAGAATGTCGACCTGCTTGTCGTCGGAGAGTTGTCCCACATCAGAAGCAGGAGAGACGAGTTTTATGATGAAACTGAGCGTGCCGTCCGTTCGGCATCCTGCTCCGTTTTAATTGTAAAAGATGAAGATAGGGTCTGGGAATTATATGAGTCAATGGTATAATGTCGGGCTTTGGCGAAAAAATAGATAACCTTGAAATAGAAAATTGCAGGAGAATCGTTACATGAACTTAATTGATTTAATCTCTGATAAAATTATAAAAACACCCCTCGAATCGAAGGATAAACCTGATGTTCTACGCGAACTGGTTCAGGTACTGAAAGATGCCGGAGAAATCGACGACTTCGACGAAGTGCTAAAAGCGGTCCAGGAACGTGAAGATAAACAAAGCACCGGCCTTACGGACAATATCGCAGTCCCTCACGCCAAAACTCCTGCTGTAAAAAGCTTAAAGCTTGCAATTGGTATCTCTCCTGAAGGAATTGACTTTAATTCGGTAGACAAACAGCCTTCGAAACTTTTCTTTCTTTTACTGGCCGCACCGGGCATGTCCGGCCCGCACGTGGAAGCACTCGCGGAAATAGCAAAACTCGCCCAGTCAAAAACGTTGTGCCAGGCTCTGGTCTCCGCAAAAACCGCTCAGGAAGTGGTAGAGCTATTAACGGGCGATTAACAACCCGGTTTTAAATCTACAGGATATCGCCACGTATAGACACCCCCATACTACCCCCGCGAAAAACTGCCAGATCAGATATTCGGCCGAACCTACTTTCATTTTCCGATTAAACTCGGTGGTCTTCGCGTATGATTACACGGTATCCGCCATCGAGATTTGCGTTCCAGTTCTTAGGGGACGCAATTTTCCTGAGCCTGTCTATCTGTCCTATATCTTTTAGACGATTGTAGATAAGCTGCCAAGCACACTGGCGGTCCGGCCGCACCTCGCAACGGTCTTCTCTGGAGCCGCCACACGGCCCATTGAGCAGTCGTTTGGCACAGCGAGTAAGTGGACAGATACCGCCGTATTCACTCAGCACACATGCGCCGCAGGCAGAGCATTTTTCCGTCCAGACCCCTCTTTCTTCCAAAATGCCGATGAACGCAGTATCAAGACCCGCATAAACCGGCTTTTCATTATATCGTTCGGCTATAGCCTGAACACCGGCGCCGCAGCCGAGCGAAAGAACGGCATCGTTTCTTTCGATAACTTCCGCCGCCTGCTCGATGAATACATTGTCGCACTGGCGTTCTATAGTTAGCTCTTCGACCTGTAATGGGTGGCCAGAAAGCTTTGACGCCATTCGTAAAGCCGAAGCGATAATGCCCACCTCTCGCTCTCCGCCGGCAAGGCATACGGTGACGCACGTGCCGCATCCGAGCACAAGAATTTTCTCGTGTTGTTTTACAATATCTAAAAGTTCGGGTATAGTTTTTCTTTCTGCAACTATCATAAAGCAGTCTCCAGTTCTTTCGAGGTATGATTTTGTCCGAGCGGATTAGGACCCAATTTACGAACGTTCTCGACCATATCGATAATGATATCTGCCAAAGGGCGTCCCATTGCCGCTGAAACGTTGACCATGCGCAGGCGTTCCTTTTCGAATCCGATTTCCGACAACATTTCTCGTATATAATTTACACGGCGTTTGGCCCAGAGGTTACCTTCGATAAAGTGACAGCCGCCTTCGAGACAACCGGCGACAAGAACACCGTCGGCTCCATCTTCCAGGGCTTTCATAAAATACTCTGTTTCGAGCCTGCCGGTACATGGGGTGCGAATAATACGAACATTGGGAGGGTATTGTATGCGCATGGAACCGGCCAAATCCGCAGAAGAGTATGCGCAATAATGACAGCAAAAGGCCAGTATCTTAGGTTCGAAGACAGTCGATTTCATATACTTATTCTCTGCTCTTTCAAAAATGAATTAATATATCTATGTTTTTGCCTCAATCGGCGATTTTGTAAATTCTCCGTCGGTTTCAAATAACGTCTTTATCATGACTGCGAACTGGTCAGTCTCAAAGTGATTTAATTGAATAGCTCGTGCGGGGCACTCCGAAGCACAAAGTCCGCAGCCCATACATTTTGCGGCCTCGATTTGGGCCTTGCCGTCTTTGTTACAGAACGGGGCGGTATAAGGACAAGCTTTGACGCATGTCATACAGGAGATGCATTTGTCCTGGTTCACATAAGAGACCTGAGCACTGACATCGAGGTGCGTTTTCGACAAGACAGTCGCGGCCCTGGCCGCTGCGGCTCGCGCCTGCGAGATATTTTCGTCAATGAATTTAGGTGAGTGAGCGAGACCGCAAAGGTAAACACCTTCGGTAGCGAAATCCACAGGCCGTAACTTCATATGCGCTTCAAGGTAAAAACCACTTGCATTTAACGGGACTTTGAGCATGTCCGAGAGGCGCTTATTACTTTCCGAGGGGACCTCTACGCCGGTGCTAAGCACAACAGTGCCAGCCTCTATTTCAATCGGCTCGGGAAAATCGGGGCTCTTTACGGTGACTGTAATGCCGTCTTTATCAGATACTACCGGTTTTGCATCCGGACTGTACCGAATAAAAACAACACCGGCCTGGCGCGCCTGTTTGTAATATATCTCCCTGAAACCGTATGTTCTCACATCTCTATAGAGAATAAATACGTTTGTGCCGGGGTACTGTTTCTTAATTGCAAGCGCGTTCTTGATTGCCATCGAACAGCAAATGCGGCTGCAATATGGCCTGTCCTCGTCACGTGAGCCTACGCACTGAATCATGACTATGTTCTGTCCCTTAATTGGCAGGGCCCTGCTGCACAACCTTTTCTCAAGTTCGACCTGTGTGATAACATTGTCAGATTTGCCGTGGAGATATTCCGATGTCTGGACTTGTTCTCCCCCGGTTGCGACAATAATAGCACCACTTGTGACTTCTGAAGTTTGCCCGTTTCCTGAGACCGTTGTAGAAAATTTTCCTATATGCCCCGAGACATCGGCAATCTCTGTTTCCAGAAAGACGTTTATTCGAGGATGGTCTTTTACCCGGTTTATGAGCGTATCGGTAAAATCAGCTATATCGTCTTTTTCCAAAGTTCGATATATATCGTGAAGGTGTCCACCAAGATGATTGGAACATTCTACCAGGTTGACTTTAAAGCCCTGTTCAGCTAACGCCAAAGCGGCCGTCATACCACTCAGGCCGCCGCCTATAACCAGACCTTTCTGGTCAACGGCAAGCGTACTGCCCTCGAGCGGAGATAGATAGCGCGCACGAGAGATTGCCATCTCTACCAACTCTGTGGCTTTTTCGGTGGCCGATTCCGGCTCGGATGAGTGTACCCACGAACACTGGTCACGGATGTTCGCCATCTCGAACAGATAGGGATTCAGTCCGGCTTCGCGCAAAGTTTCACGGAACAAAGGCTCGTGCGTTCGAGGCGTGCATGACGCTACAACTACACGATTGAGTCGATTTTCATGTATCATGTCTTTAATATTGGATAAGCTCGTGTCGGAGCAGGTAAACATGGTGTGAGTCGCAAATACGACATCATCCTGATTCTTAATGCTTTCAGTCACGCGTTCGACGTCCACTACCGAAGCAATATTCATTCCGCAGTGACAGATGAACACACCGATTCTCGGCTCCTCATCGGTAACATCGTGTTCGTCCGGGTAGCTCTTTTTCGTAACAAGAGAATTTCTTGCCGAGGCGAGCAATTCCATCGCCATCGAAGCGGCACCGCTTGCCTGTGTCACCGTCTCCGGAATATCTTTCGGTTCGTGGAACGCTCCGCCGACGAATACACCCTCTCTGGAGGTATTTAACGGCGAAAAGCGGTCGGTCTCACAGAAGTTATAATCGTTCAGCTCCAGCCCGATCGCCTTGGCACGTTCGACAATGGAAACCGAAGGCTCCATTCCAACTGAAAGCACAACAAGGTCGAATTCCTGTTCTTTCAACTGGCCATCTTCGTCAACGAAACGCACCCGAAGGTCATTGGTCCCCGGCATTTGGATAATACGGGATGGAATGCTCTTTATGTAGTGAATGCCTTCCTGGGCTTTGGCCCGCTCGTAGTATAAGTCAAAGTCTTTGCCATGTGCACGAATATCCATGTAAAAAATGGTCGCATCAAGCTCATCAACGTGGTCTGCAGCGATCATTGCCTGCTTTGTCGAGGCCATGCAGCATATAGATGAACAATACTCGTTTCCACAGCTTGAATCGCGCGAGCCGACGCACTGTATCCATGCGATATTTTTAGCTTCACGGCCGTCCGACAGACGGACAACGTGACCCTGAAACGGCCCGGCCGCCGATAGCATACGCTCGAACTGGACACTTGTGACCACATTTGGATAACGTCCCCAGCCAAATTCGCCCTTGCGGCCTGCGTCGAACTCATTGAAGCCCGGCGTTAGCACCACCGCACCCACCTCAAGCTCGACCGTTTGCTCGGTCATGTTATGGTCAATGGCTTTCTGCTCACAGGCTCTTACACACTCACCGCATTCCGAGCACAATGCACAATTCAAACATCTTTCGGCCTCGGCAATCGCATCCTCTTCAGAAAAGCACAGCTCGACCTCTCTGAAGTTTCCCCGGCGTTGGGTGACAGGCAATTCTTCCCCTGTTCTCCGCGCCTTTTTTTCAACCTTGTCCGTTTCCGGAAGTAATTCATCCGGCACTGATTTGATAGTGTCATCGAAACGGTCCGAACGCATGTCTTTACCATCCAGATACTTCTCGATTGATTCGGCGGCTCTTTTTCCCGCTCCCACCGCCTCGATGACCGAAGCAGGACCGGAAACGGTGTCACCGCCTGCGAATAATCCTTTCTCGGAAGTTTCCAGAGTAAGCGAATCGACCTTGATGCTGCCGCGCTCGGTTTGTACGCCCAGATGTTTCAGCAGCTTGTTGTCGTTTTGCTGGCCGATAGCAATAATTATCTGGTCCGCATTAAGCGTTTTCCGGTCGTTCTCGGCAAAACGCGGATTGAACCGGCCGTCATAGCCGAACACGCTCGTGCAGCGCTTTAATTCAATTCCGGTTACCGAGCCTGACCCTAATATCGTGCGAGGTCCCCAGCCGTTAAGGATTTTAATTCCCTCGGCTATGGTTGCTTCTATCTCCTCCGGATATGCAGGCATCTCGTGGTGTTGTTCCAGACACACCATCTCAACGTTTCCGGCGCCAAGACGCAGAGCCGTCCTTGCTACGTCAACAGCGACATTGCCTCCACCAATAACAACAACTTTGTCTTTTACTTCAGGTTTGTTTTCCGAAGCCGCCTGTTTTAAGAAGTCCACGCCCTGCATAACGCCGTCGTTGTTCTCACCTTCGATGCCAAGTGGACGTCCCTTTTGTACACCGACACTAACAAAGACAGCATCGTAATCCTCGCGCAGCTTCTCGATAGTTATATCACTTCCTACTCGGCAATTGTATTTAAAGCTCACACCCTTGCGCCGAATCAATTCAATCTCATGGTCGAGCACATTTTTGGGAAGTCTGTACTCCGGAATTCCCCATCGAAGCATACCGCCGCACGCGGGCATCGCCTCATACACCGTCACCGCAAAACCCTTGCCCGCCATGTCGTCAGCAGCCGTCAGTCCCGCAGGTCCGCCCCCGATTACGGCAACTTTCTTTGCGCTCCGGGGAGGTTTCTTCTCTTTGGGTAGAGAAATTTCACCCGCTTCGAGCATCTCCATTTCTTTGTCGGATGCAAAACGTTTGAGCAAACGTATTGCAATTGGGTCATCTACATTGGCCCGTGTACAGGCGGTTTCACAAGGATGGGTACATACACGTCCGCAAATCGCCGATAGTGGATTCCGCTCCCTTATCAGCTCTACTGCTCTGAGGTACTCGCCTTTCTTTATGAGCTGGACATACCCCTGAACGTTAATGTTGGCCGGACACGATGTTTTACATGGCGCATGGCCGTTTTTGAGAATACCGAAAATATTCGGGGTTGCCTGTGCATAATGCTTGGCGATTGCCTTGCGAGTACCCATATTCCGGTCAAAGTAATCAGGTACGTCCACAGGGCATGCCTGGGTGCACTCGCTGCAGCCGGTGCATATATCCTCGTCGACATACCGGGGATAACGCTTGACTATGGCTTTGAAATTCCCAGGCTCGCCTTCTAGGTATCGCAATTCCGACATGGTGAGTATTTTAACATTCAGATTCCGCGCGCATTCGACAAGCTTGGGCGAGACAATACACGTTGCGCAATCACCGGTCGGAAAAGTCTTGTCCAGATGTGACATCATTCCGCCGATAGCGGCGTCACGTTCGACCAAATAAACTTTGAAACCTGAATTAGCCAAATCAAGTGATGCCTGGACGCCGGCGATACCGGCCCCCTGGACCAATACCGCACCAATTTTTTTATCTTTGTTATTGTTCATAATTAATTACTTCTATCACCTTCGAGGGAGAGACCATAAGTTTATCTAATCCGAGCTTGTCAGGCGGAATGCCGAGACACAATCCGAGCAGTTGCGTGATATACACAATCGGCATATCATAACTTTTTCCCATCTGTTTTTTGATGTCCAGCTGACGCATATCCAGATTAATCTGGCACATCGGGCAGGCAACCGTGATGCATTGTGCTCCTGAAGCCTGGGCCATCTCCAATATCGAATCTGTCAGGCTGACCACAACATCTGTTCGTGACATCGAAAGTCCGCCGCCGCAACATTCCACTTTATGCGGCCAGTCAAGACTTGTCGCTCCCAGTGCCGTCACCAGTTTGTCCAAAGATGTCGGATTCTCCGGGTCGTCGAAATTAGTTACCTCATTTGGTCTTACCAGCAGGCATCCGTAATAGCAGGCAACCTTCAACCCGTCCAACGAGTGTTTTATCGATTCTTTTATTTTCTCAATCCCGACATCTTCCAAAAGCACTTCTAAAAAATGTCTTACATTCACGGAACCATCATAGTCTCGTCCGAGAGCCTCCCCGACATCCTTGCGCATCTCGGCGCTATTTTTTATTTCGTGGTTGGCGACCTCCATCCGGTTGTAGCACGCCGCACAACTAACAACCATGTCAAAACCTTTATCTTTAACCTTCGCCAGGGTTGCCGCCGGAAGTGCAACAGATAAAAAACGGTCCGTCTGATGACCCGCAGTCGCTCCGCAGCAGCTCCAGTCTTTTGGTTCGATTAATTCGATGCCCAGGGCCTTCGAAACCGCCATAGTCGATTCGTGCATGTCACGTGCGGTAGATTCGGCCGAGCAACCTGGAAAATAACTATATATCATTCCCCGGCCTCCTTTTTCTTTTGTCTCTCTTTGGCCTTCTTAAAGATGCGCTTAGTCGTCTTTCGGTCCCCATCAAACGAAGGCAGCAACGATATCTTGCGTTTTTTCAGCATTTTTGGAAATTTCTCGGTGTCGTCCATAAGCTTCAAGGTTCCCAGCTTATAGGCCGTTATCATGGCTATGTCATACGTTCGACCAAACAGTTGAACCGTTTTAAGAAACGCGCGGTTGAAAAGCGGCACATTACCTTTCTGTTTTGAGGCGCCTTTGGCCAGCGCAAGCTGTCTAAGCGCGTCCATCACAGCGGCCACATCAATCCCCATCGGACATCTGGCAGAACAGGTTTCACATGAGACGCACATCCAGAGTATGTCACTTTCAAGAATCTCTTCGCCGGCATTTAAGTGGAGACGGCGCATTATCTCTGACGGAGGGGATTTAACCAGTTTTGACACCGGACAGCCGCTCGTGCACTTTTTGCACTGAAAACAGACACTCAGGTCAACTCCTGATATTTCCCGCACAGCGGTAATAATGCCTTCAGCCTTTCTTTTTTTAACCGTTATTGCCATGTCGGTTTTACTCCATCATCAGGTAAGCAGTCCCGATTAATCTGAATTATTCTAAGCTATCAATATTCGACGGTCACCTCGGCCGCCTCTTCTTCCTGAGAAACATCCGACGCACCGGAAGCGAGTGCCCTTAGCTTGATGGGGCGTATCTTGCGGTATACCCGCTCAGGCGTTCGTTTATGACCGTCTACAATCAGCAGCTCATCCACACTTATTCCAAAAAGCCGCTCGTTCTCTTCAAGGTATGGCAGTAT
>JASFVS010000054.1:0-12573 GCA_050049715.1 Phycisphaerales bacterium | reverse complement strand
TGCTATCCTCGGAGAGTTTTCTTTATCGATAAGCACTTTTGCATCTTTACTTGATAAGAAGATATTATCTATGTCTTTCCCAAAATCAATATCGCCCTCAATATCTATCATTATAAAGTGTTTCTCATCTGTTATCTCGTATGTCGGATTACTTTTTGAAAGTGAAAGGCCTATTGTTCTGTCAACCCCCAAAATGTGTGATAATTGGAAATATTGGCTGGCATGCTCGCAGGCGGAAGGTTCGCCGATACCGATAAATCCTCCTCCCTGAGCGACCCATTCGGTTATTTTTTCAATTACTTTTTCGTTTTTCCAATGAGCTCCGCCGCACCACGAGCTATTTGCTTTTCCACTGTTTATGAGAACTTTGACGTCGTTGGGAATGCCGTTTTTCAGTATATCGTCAAAGTTCATGAATTCGACATCGACGGGGAGGCCTGCAAGTGATTCGATAAGCTCGTTGAGTTCCAGACCGTGAATGAAATGTCCGTTGCAAATCCATGAGCGCAGTTTTCCCCAGGCTGAGAGAATTGCAACTTTGAACGGCGCTGTATATGGTTTATCGTCTTTGCGGATTTCACGTATCGTTCTGAATTCTTTTGTCAGGTCTTGTATATAATCGACGAAATCCGGATAGTCCTGAACCAGGTGCAAATATCCTCCAAGCCCGATTCTGTCAACAGGCTCTCGCAGCAATCCCCTTCGTATATTGACCCAAAAACTTTTGCAATCCAGAGCCGGGTTTCCACCTTCTTTAAAGGTGGGCTCGCCTTTTAATCCGGTTGGGAAAAGATAGGGGTGTAAGCGCAATTCTCTTGTCTTAACGCCTTTTACGCCCGCACATTTTCTTGCTTCGAATCCGTTAAAGACGCATTTTATCATGCCGTCGAAGTTGAAATCTTTGAATCTCTCGCTGTATGGTTCTGTGCCTACCCAGTGGTCGTCATAGAACATATAAGCTTGTTTCCCCGCCTTATGTACGAGGTCGATACATTTGGCACCGAATGTGACGACGAAATTATTCATAAAGTCCATCCAGTCTGTATATCTCTCTGAAGGTACGTTATGGCTGGAGCAATAAGAGCCATTGTTGACGAAGTCTTCCGATGTCAGCTCATATCCCTTTGCCTTGCTGAATTCAGTCATGGCATAAGGGCTTACCGTGTTGTCGTAAGCTCCCCAGTCGGAATATATATACCGAAGATTGTCCGAATCGCCCCAGAACCAGGCAAAGTTGTAAAACATCGATGTGAAACGCACTATCTTTGTTTTCGTATGGTCTTTAAGCCATTTGTCCAGATAGCTTAAAATAAATTCCTGGGTTTCAGGGTATATCGGGTCAATCGGCATGAGGTGCTCTCTGTCACCCCAGTCGTTGGTTATATGGTTGTACATGGAAATGGCTTCCCAGATTCTGTAGGCCAGAAAATTTACGGTGTATTTGTGCCATTTTTCTGTGTTTTGTATGGTGACAATTCCTTTGCCGGCGTCAAAGCTCCATTGTCCGGCGGGAATTTCTTTGCCGGTAGTTCTGTCGAATACCTGCCACCACTGTTTGGGGTCATCGTTTGTATTTACTTTAAATTGCTCTCTGAAATAGCCGCTTAGTAAATCAATGCTGACGGAGTCGCTTTCTGCAATAACGGGATAACTCATCAGATAATTTTGCTGAAGCTTGTCCATATTCGCCTTTGCCCAATTGTTGTCTATGCGTACAAGGCAAATTGTAGAATAGATATCAAATCCTGTTGATATTATCTTGTCTGATAATACGGTGCCGTCGCTGTCTCTTATTGCGTCGGCTCCCCATTTTTCAGCAAGCTCCAAAGTTAAATCTTCATAACCTGCCTCGCCGGGTAAAGTAAAATGACCTTTATTCAATGTATTGTCTGTCATATCAACCTCTCAATTATTCAAGAAGGATTCTGCCCATCGATTGCGATGGATGTTTTTTATAAATGGCGGACGCAGTTCACCCTACACTACTCCTTGCTTTTTCTTTTTTTAAGGTCCACTTCTATCTTTGCCAGTAGTTTCTCATTTATAGGATAGAAGCAAAGCACAATCCCACAGACCAGAATAAAACCCGCCGGGATGATACTGAACAGAAGCTTTATTCCGTTGGTTGTTTCCGGGGTTATTGGTGCATCTTTGACGTAACCGTACTTTCCTAAAATAAACAAACCTAAAAAACCGCCGATTGCTACGCCCATTTTGATAGCGAACATAATTCCGGAAATAACCAGCCCGGTGGCGCGTTGCCCGAACTTCCATTCGTGAAAATCTGTTACATCGGCGAACATGGCGAAGATGAAGACCGGCATAGCACCAGCGATTATTGACCATATAAAATTCATGATTCCCAGTAAAACAAAGTTGTCCGACGGCAATATATAAAAAGCACCGCCGGTGATGACACTTGCAAAGGAAAGAAAGATAATCGCCTTTTTTCTGTCGAAGTACTTTTTAATAAACGTGCTAATTAAAACTCCCGCCATCATACCGAAAGTACCAATCGTTAAAAAGACAGTCGTTTGGTCGAAGTCCAGCTTCATAGCTCCCAGTGGAAGGGTGAGGAGAACCTTACCGCCATTGCCGTTGACATAATTAAAGTAGTATGCCACCATCCCATTGCGAATCATGTTATGAATCAACCAAAATATTGATGCGATAAATATTATTATCCATGGCAGATTCCTGGCGACGTCTTTGAGGTCTCGGTAGGGTTTCTTCTGACCTTTCGGGGATTTAACACGTTCGCGGGTAGTCAGGAAGGTAATGAACAACAGAACAATGGCGATTGCGCCGAAGACTCCCATAGTGACCTGGTAACCGAGTTGCTGACTGTAACCTGATTCCTCGCTATAGCCCGGATGAGATGGATTTGATCCGAAGAACTTTGCTAACGGCAGTGTAAATGTAGTCACCAGGAGCATACCCACAAAGGCAAAGAAGAAGCGGTATTGTGACAGGGTAGTTCGCTCACGCGGATTCGGAGTCATAACGGCCATCAGGGAAGAGTACGGGATATTGATTGCTGTGTATGCCATGGTTGCCAGGATATAGGTGACGTAGGCATAAACGATTTTCATATTCTGGCTCCAATCAGGGGTGATGAACATGGCACACGCCAGAATCCCGTAGGGAACTGCCATCCATAATAAATAAGGCCGGAACTTGCCCCAGCGGGTGTTGGTGCGGTCTGCTATCATGCCCATTATCGGGTCGTTAATCATGTCCCATACGCGTGTAATCAGAAACATGAAGCTTGCCACTTTCGCATCGATACCAAAGACGTCTGTGTAGAAGATCATGAGAAAGAAGCTCCATGCCTGATACAGAATATTTGATGCGGTATCACCAAATCCGTAGCCTATTTTCTCATACAGGGGCAGCTTTCCGCCCAGATTGTCAAAGGTCGATTCTGCGGTCATTTCCGAAGTCGAATTATTATTGGATTCCATTGTGATTAAGTCCTTTTTAGGGCATATAGATAATTTAGATTCGGCTAACAGGTATATCCTGTATTGCCGCCTGTGTCACATTCCAGCCGGAATGGGCATCATTTAATATAAAATACACTATATCTGCAAGATAAAATTCAAAAAGATTAACCGACAGCGTATTCCCAAATTCTTTGCAAAATGGTATAGTAATCGTCTAAAAATAAGCAGACGGGCAGAGCGGTTATGTTAATAATTATCGGCTCGAACTATTTTGCAAACCTTAATGTGAAAGGATGATATGCAACTTCACGCTATCGACATTTCAATCATTGCTCTTTATCTTGTTTCAACGGTTGTAGTCGGATTCCTTATATCGAAAAGAGCATCCAAGAATATGGATTCTTACTTTCTCGGCGGCAAGAGTATCCCGTGGTATATCCTCGGTGTTTCGAATGCTTCGGGGATGTTCGATATAACCGGGACGATGTGGCTGGTTTATCTGCTATTCGTTTACGGTCTCAAAGGTGCGTTCATACCATGGCTGTGGCCGGTGTTTAATCAGATATTTTTGATGGTGTATTTGTCATGCTGGCTGCGGCGTTCAAACGTTATGACCGGCGCCGAGTGGATGAAGACGAGGTTCGGCACCGGGACCGGCGCGCAGCTGTCCCATATTATCATTGTTATCTTTGCGATTGTCAGCGTGATTGGATTTCTGGCATACGGATTCAAGGGTATCGGAAAGTTTTCCTCGGAATTTCTGCCCTGGGACCTGACACCGAATCAATATGGATTAATCTTTATGGGCATAACTACACTATACGTTGTAAAAGGTGGAATGCACAGTGTGGTTTTGACCGAGCTGATACAATTTGGGATAATGACTGTAGCGTCAATAGCTGTCGGCATAATCGCCATGAATAAAGTAGCAGGCGGCCAGGTTTTGGAATTAGTGCCTGAGGGATGGCAACAGTTGCATTTTGGCTGGAGGCTTGATTTAGACTGGAGCGGGATACTTGATTCTGTGAATACTAAAATTGCGGGCGATGGCTATGAATTGTTCACCTGTTTCATGATGATGATTGTTTTCAAAGGTTTTCTGTTGAGTATAGCGGGACCGGCGCCCAACTACGATATGCAGCGTATTCTTGCTACCAAGAGCCCTAAGGAAGCGGCCAAGATGAGTGGTTTTGTTTCCGTGGCGTTGTTTTTTCCGAGGTATATGTTGATAGGGGGATTAGCGGTTCTGGCTATTGTGTATCTTATGCCCGATCTGGCGGCGATGGGTGAGGATATTGATTTCGAAATGGTTTTGCCTATGGCGATGAGAGAATTTGTTCCTACCGGTCTGCTGGGAATACTGATGGCCGGCTTGATTGCCGCGTTTATGTCAACTTTTGCCGCCACGGTCAACGCGGCACCGGCTTATATAGTCAACGATATTTATAAACGATATATCAACCCCGACGCCTCCGATAAACAGTATGTCAAGATGAGTTATATCATTTCGCTTGCTGTGGTTGTTGTAGGGATTTCTTTCGGACTTTTTGTGGTTGAGTCGATTGACAGCGTGACACAATGGATAGTTTCTTCTTTGTGGGGCGGATACGCTGCGGCGAATGTTTTGAAATGGCACTGGTGGAGATTCAACGGTCACGGCTATTTCTGGGGGATGGTTTTAGGCTTGATTGCGTCACTAATATTGCCGTTGTTTTTAGCTTTACCTGATTTTTATATATTCCCGTTTATTTTAGTTGTCTCGCTGGCCGGTTGTATTGCCGGCACGTTGCTGACTAAGCCGGAAGATGACGAAGTTTTGAAATCGTTCTATAAACAGGTGCGTCCATGGGGATTCTGGAAGCCGATACATGATAAGGTCGTTATGGAAGACCCCGGTTTTCAGGGGAATAAAGATTTCAAGAGAGATATGTTTAATGTCGTTATTGGAATTATCTGGCAGACGTCTCTGGTGGTTATTCCGATATACCTGATTATTAGAGAAAATGTTTCGTTAATAACAGCGGTTATTATCCTTGCGATTACCTCATTTATTCTGAAGAAGAACTGGTACGACAAATTAACGGATTAGTAATATGGATTAATATGACCGGTTGCAGGAGCCGAAGATGTGTCAATTGTTCCTGCAGGTATTGCGTCAGCTTTCTTGGGTGAGGGTTTAAAAACCGATTCGCAAAATCTCTAATGTGACATTGTCTAAATAATGGAGGTTTCCAATGTATAAAGTTTTGAGCTGGTTTATATTACTTTTGTTCGCTACGGTAGGCTTGGCCGGCGAGCAGGTTAAACGTGTGGTTTTCGAAGGTACTGAATTCGAGCAGAGGTGGACTGTGGGAGAATTAGATTTGCCCTCCGACTGGTCCGGCTATGAGTGCCTTGTTATAGAGATGAAGACTTCCACGTCTCAGCGGTTCTTTTTATGGGTGTACACTAAAGACGGGCCGCGACGGGTAGTTGTTCATCCGTTCGGACAGAATGTATGGTTTCGTGCGTCTGTGCCGCTGAAGTTTTTTAAGCGGCCAAGCCAGGAGGGATTTGACCTTGCATCTACAAATAACAAGCCTTTGAATTCTTTTTGGGTGTCTCTGTGGGGGCCGTTCGGTTCTATAGACAAGGTCGAAGCTTTAGGCGTGGTTATGGATTATCCACTCGGTAAACCTGTAATTGAGATTCGGTCTGTTCGTTTGGCCAATGAAGACCCCGGCTCCGAGATTCTGGAAAAATTGCCTGTTGTGAATGAGTTCGGGCAGTGGATTCACGGGGATGTGCCACGTAAAATCAATAACCTGGAGCAATTGAAAAAAGAGTGGGCCGAGGAAGACAAGAAATTAAGGCCGGGTGGTTTCAACTATTGTAAATACGGCGGATATATGAACACTAAAGCAAAGGCGACGGGGTTTTTCCGGGTCGAGAAGATTGATGGAAAATGGTGGCTTGTGGACCCTGACGGGCACTTGTTCTTATCAATGGGCGTGAATTGCATGGGCGCGTGGGGTTCCAGCACTCGGACGGTGGGGCGCGAGAGCTATTACGCCGCGATACCACCGTCGGACCTGATACCTTCAAGGCGTGGAAGACGACGTTTTCGTTGGGGTGCTTTCTATTCGTGGAACCTGTTTCGACGATACGGATCGGACTGGAATACGAAGTGGATTGATAAAGCTGTTCAGCGAATGGAGGCCTGGGGTTTTAATTCTATCGGGAACTGGAGCGATACGAGGTTGTGGGATGTCAAACGCAAGCCTTACATGGTATTTTTACGCGGCATGGGTTTGGAAAGCGGCTATATGGGATTGCCTGATGTGTATTCCAGGGAATTTGCCAAAACGGTTGACAGGGTTGTCGCTCAGCAGTGCGCCCCGAGAAAAGACGACCCGTGGCTTTTAGGGTACTTTATCGGTAACGAGCCACCCTGGCCCGGGCGTGAATCGGAGCTGGTGGATATGATACTTAATGGGCCGGTAACCGCCATTCAGTGTGAAGCGAAGGCGTTCCTTGCAAAAGAAGATACTCCTCAGCGCCGGAAGGCGTTTATTTATCGCTCATTCGAGAAGTTTCTCAATATTATCAATGCGGCTGTACGAAAATACGACCCCAATCATCTAAATCTGGGCATCCGGTTCGGAGGGCATCCTACGGATGAGGTCGTTAAGATGGCACGTGTCTTCGATGTGTACAGTCTCAATGTATATGAATATGAGCCGACCAGACAGATGAAAAGGGCATACGAACTGACCGGCCTTCCGATTCTAATCGGAGAATATCACTTTGGCGTGCCGGGCAACGGGCTTGGAGCGGGTCTGGTCCAGACGGCAAACCAGAAAGAGCGTGGTGTCGGTTATCGTTACTATGTCGAACAGGCTGCGGCAATGCCCGCCTTTATTGGGGCAAGCTGGTTTCAGTGGATAGATTCATCGGTCACCGGCCGTATGGATGGGGAAAACTATAACATAGGGCTTTTGGATGTCACTGACCGTCCGTACTGGGATTTTATTGAAGGTGTTGAAGAGGCCCATAAGCGATTGTTTGATGTGCACTCGGGTAAGATAAAACCTTTTGACCGAAAACCGAGAGCGTCCGAAGCCGGCACGCCTGATTCTCCCTGGTAGGATGGTTTAATGGGCAAGGCAACGATGATTGCTTGATATAATCTCAGGTATAGTAAAAGATGAAGGTGTAAAATCCTTATGGAGGAAACAAGTCGTGAGTCGTGAACGATATAAATTACAATTACTTATTTTTAGCATACTGATTTTGGTAGCTTCGTCTTATCTGCACGCCGCAGATTTGTCATCGGTTAAGGTTTGGGAGGAGAACATCGTGATTCCGACTTACCTCACCGGCCCGCCCGAACCGGATCCCATGTTCTATTTCGGACAGGCGTCGCAGGGGGCGGAAGGAAGGATTTACCCTTATCCGCTTTATGACAAGCTCATTGACAAGAAGGTGAACAAAAGCTATAAGATGGTTTATCTGGAGAATGAGTACATCAGGATTGGTGTTCTGCCGGAGATTGGCGGTCGTATCTTCGAAGGTGTTGACAAGACCAATGGCTACGATTTCTTTTATCGTCAGCATGTTATTAAGCCGGCGTTAATCGGTTTGACAGGCGCGTGGATTTCAGGCGGGGTCGAGTGGAATATCCCGCACCACCACCGCGCTACCACTTTTATACCTGTGCAGTATCGCATAGAGGCAAATGAGGATGGCAGTAAAACTGTTTGGGTGGGCGAACTGGAAGTGCGGCACCGCATGAGATGGGCAGTCGGCTATACTTTACGACCCGGCAGGTCATATCTTGAAGTGTCACTGCGAATTATTAATCGCACTCCCATCGTAAATTCTATGCTTTGCTTTGCCAACGTGGCGGTTCACACGAATGAGAATTATCAGATAATATTCCCTCCCAGCACTCAATACGGCACTCACCATTCCAAGCGACAATTCACAGCCTGGCCTGTTTCAACCACAAGATACGGCGGGGGGGACTTTACGGATGGCGTGGATGTGAGCTGGTATAAAAACCATATCTCCGCTAATTCGATTTTCGCATGGAATTACGAGGATGATTTCTTTGCAGGTTACGACCACGGCAGGCAGACCGGGACAATGTGTGTTGCTAATCATCATATTGTGCCGGGCAAGAAGTTCTGGACCTGGGGTAATGGTGAGCCGGGGCGCATGTGGGACAATATTCTTACCGATGAGGATGGCCCCTATATCGAGCTGATGGTTGGCGCTTACTCGGACAATCAGCCGGATTATAGCTGGATGCAGCCTTATGAGGTCAAATCGTTCAAGATGTACTATTATCCATTCCGTGACATTGGTGGTGTAAAGAAGGCCAATCTGGATGCGGCTGTGAACCTTGACGTGACTGAAGATGAAATCGCCAAAGTTGGTTTCTATACTACCTCAGCCTGCCCGGAAGCGACTGTTACTCTTAAAGCTGCAGATGATATTCTTTTACAGGAAAATGTAGCTATCAATCCGGGAAAACCATACGTCAATCAGGTTTCGGTGCCGGCCGGTGTCGATGAGCACGATTTACGCGCTTCGATTTCAGTTGGAGGGAAAGAACTGGTTGCATATTCACCGGTTCGTTTGAAAGAAGAGCCTATGCCTGAGCCGGTAAAGGCACCGCTTTCGCCGGAAGATATTAAGACCAATGAAGAGCTGTATCTAACCGGCCTGCGCATCGAGCAGTTTCATAATCCTGCGCTGGATCCCGACCCATATTGGGAAGAGGCCCTTAGCCGTGACCCGTGTGATGTACGAGTAAACACTGCCCTGGGTATAAATTATCTTAAGAAAGCTCGATTTGAGGATGCAGAAAAACTATTCCGAAAGGCCCTTGAAAGACTTACGGATAAATACACAAGTCCGAAGGATGGAGAAGCATTTTATTATCTGGGGGTTGCTTTGAAAGCACAGGGTAAAAATAAAGAAGCATACGATAATTTTTATAAAGCTACCTGGAGCATGGCGTGGAGGGCGGCGGCGTATTATTCACTTGCCGAGGTTGATTGCATGCGTGGTGATTTGAATACGGCTATGGAACATTTGGAGCGTTCACTTGAAGCGAATGCTTTGAACATAAGAGCACTGACGTTGAAAGCGACCGTATTGCGCCATAAAGGTTACAATGATAAGGCTCTTAAAATGCTGGCGCTGGCTTCGGATAAGACAGACCCGCTTGATGTTCGCGTTATGGCGGAGCGATGGCTTATCTCAAAAGACTCCGAGATTGCGCAGATTCTTGTTTCTACGATGAGTGAGCATCCTGCAACTACTCAGGAGGCGGCCGCGGAATATTTTAACGCGGGTCTTTGGGAAGATGGTATGGCTGTCCTTTCGCCAATGGTTAAGGCGGCTCCGGGCAAGTCTAAAATCTCGCCTATGGTCTATTACTATCTGGGTTATTTCGCAGAAAAGCTCGGACAGGAGCAAAGAGCTTCTGAATACTACAATCTTGCCGTAAAAATGCCACCGGATTATGTTTTTCCTTTCCAGTATGAAGTGGTAGAGGTTCTCGGCAGGGCGATGAAAGTGAATCCGGATGACGCGCGGGCGCCATATTATCTCGGTAATTTGTTATTTGACCGGCAGCCTGAGGAAGCGGTGAGGCTTTGGGAAAAGTCCGTTTCGCTCGGAGTTTCGTATCCGGTTGTTTATCGTAATCTGGCTGTTGCTTACTCTCGTCAGGAGAAGGAAAACGCTCTTGATAAGGCCATTTCGAATTTGGAGAAGGCCGTTTCACTTAAACCTAAATATCCGATTCACTTTTTCGAGTTGGACCAGCTCTATGAGGCGAATGGAGAATCTCCTGAAAAGCGGCTGGCGATGCTCGAAAAAAATCATAAAGTTGTTGTTGAGCGGGATGATGCGCTTTCACGCGAGATATCATTAAAGGTTTGTATGGGCAAGTATGATGAAGGCATCGAGTTAATGAAAGGCAGAAGATTCAATATCTGGGAAGGCGGTGCCCGGTTTAATGTGAATGACTGCTGGACGGATGCTCATTTGCTTCGCGGTCATAGGCACTTTGACGCCGGGCGTTACAAAGAGGCTTTAGCCGATTTCCAAGCGTCTCTGGAGTTTCCTGAAAATCTTCGGGCGGTGCGTTTAAGAGGCGGCAGTGGTCGTGAGACGGAAGTTGCTTACTGGGTGGGAATGGCTTATGAGGCGCTGGGTGAGGAAGACAAAGCAATTGAGTCCTGGACGGATGCGGCTGACTCGTCCGGCTCACGGCGTCGCCGGCGTTGGTTTGGTGGGCCGCGTGGAAGTGCCCGACAGTATTATCAAAGTCTTTCATTGCTTAAGCTTGGCCGTGAGGAAGAGGCGGAAGAAATTTTCCAGAATCTTGTCGAATCGTCACGGCGTTCTTTGAAAGAGGCCCCGCAACTTGACTTTTTTGCCAAGTTTGGCGAGCAGCAATCTCAAAGGTCGATATTGGCCAATGCACATTATTTGATGGGGCTGGGTTACCTTGGGCTTAACGATAAGGACAAGGCCGAACGGGAAATAATAGAAGCCTTGAAAATCAGCCCCGACCATTTAGGCGCAAAGAGCATTCTTGCCAGACTCGATTAGGAATTGATAAATGTTGTAATGATTATGTAATATGATTGGTGTTAATTAAGATAATTTCGGAGATTGTGAAGATGTCTAAGGCGAAGTTTTTTATTCCCTGTATGGTGTTTGTTGTTATGTTGTTGGCTAACAGTAATGCGCAAACACCTTTATCGGCAAGTTCTGAAAACCAACTGAAACCACTTTATACAGCAGACTGGGAATCGCTTAAAAAGCACAATCCAGCACCGGAATGGTTTCGTGATGCCAAGTTCGGTATTTATTTCCACTGGGGTGTCTATAGCGTTCCTGCTTTCGGCAGCGAGTGGTATCCTCGCAACATGCACAATAAAAGCGGCGATAATCGAAATCCAGCCCCCAGCTTAGAGTACAAGAATCACGTGGCGAAATATGGCGAACCTACGGAATTCGGTTATCATGATTTTGTGCCAATGTTCAAGGCTGAGAAATTTGATGCTGATGAATGGGCGGAGCTTTTCAAAAAGGCAGGCGCTCGATTTGCCGGACTTGTGGCAGAGCACCACGATGGTTATTCCATGTGGGCCAGCAAGCTTACACCATGGAATGTAAAGGATATTGGGCCAAAGCGTGATATAACCGGCGAACTTGCAAGAGCCATACGTAAGCGCGGCATGAAATTCGTTACAACGTTCCATCATGCCCGCAATAACCTCTGGGAGCATCAAAACCGTGATGGCGCTTGGTCAGGACATTACTCATACCTGAAAAGAGACTTTCCTTCACTGCTCGAAGACCCGAAGAATGCTATCCTTTATGGTTATATGCCGCGTGAGGAATTTCTTCAGATGTGGAAGGGCAAGTTGATTGAAGTCATCGATAACTATCAGCCTGACCTGATGTGGTTTGATTCATGGTTGGATGAAATCCCCGACCAGACCAAAATGGAGTATCTGGCGCATTACTTCAATAAAACTAATGAGTGGGGTAAGGAAGTAGTAGTGACGTTTAAGCAGGAAGACTTGCCTCGCGAAGTAGCTCTGGATGATTATGAAAAAGGTCGAGCGGCTGGTCTGACGGATTTTATCTGGCTGACTGATGATACTATCAGTAAGGGTAGCTGGTGCTATACCGACAACCTGCAGATAAAGAGTACTGCAGAAGTGCTGCGCACATTCATCGATATCGTTAGCAAGAACGGACAACTTCTGCTGAATATATCACCCATGGCCGATGGTACCATTCCCGAAAATCAGAAGCAAATTCTGCTGGATATGGGGCGGTGGCTCTCGAAATATGGTGAAGCTATTTATGAAACTCGCCCATTTGTTGAGTTTGGCGAAGGTCCGACTCGACTTGAAAAAGGTGGGTGGTTTGTGAACATGAAGGGGGCCTATGGCGCAGAAGACATCCGCTATACTCGCAAAGGCGACACTGTTTATGCGATTGTCCTTGGCTGGCCAGGTGAAAATAAGGCCATTACTATGACCATGTTCGCTCAGGATGGAAAAGCTAAAGGTGTTAAGGTGACAAATGTTTCGATGCTTGGTACTAATGA
>JASFVS010000053.1:0-12580 GCA_050049715.1 Phycisphaerales bacterium | reverse complement strand
GCCGATGTTGTATCCTGCGCGGGTGAGTTTATCCAGAGCGTTACGGTTCGGCAACTTGACTTCTACTTCGAAAATTTCACCTAATCTCGGCCCTGCAGCGGTGATGGAAGTCGCACCGGCGCCGATGTCTTCCCCTAAAGCGGGCGCAACGATAAAAACAAGTATGAGCCCGGTCAGAATAAACCTGATTTTGTAGCCGTTTAAAAATCGCATTTTCCGCCTTTTTGTCCTCAGACAAATACCGAACCTGGTTTTAAAAACTATTCACGTTCCCCAAGCCCTTTAAGTCCAGGGACTAAAAGCCACCGATATATAATAAGCTGTGCCCCTTCCTCTTTGTGGTGTATTGCGTGAAAAATTCTCGTCTCTTGTACAATATTACATCTACGAATTTTTTTGTCAAGAAAATTTCAAAAAAAAGTCAAGAAAATTAAAAAAAATACCCGGCTGTTGTTTGTAGCGTTAGGGGGAATTTGCCTTTTGCTTTGAGACGGGCGTTCTGATATACTATAGATAGGTCTTTTATAGAATCGGTAACGAAGAAATTTTCTTTTTTTGTGATTAACAAAACGCCGCCCGCAAACGACTAATACCTTTGGAGTCATATATGGCCGAAGAATATTCTGTTTCGGAAAAGGTTTATCCGACAAAGGAGCTGGGTAAGCTGAGCATCCTTGATATGCTCAATTATTTTGAAAAGCGTGGTGCTATGCGTGTCTCGGATTTGCATATCAAGGTCGATGCTCCCCCTGCGTATCGAATCGACGGCGACCTGGTGAGGCTAAAAGGTCCGCGTATTGATACGCAGATGTCCAAAAAGCTTCTCTATCCGCTCTTGAGCAATGAAAATATGCGCAAGCTGCGCTCTCGGCACAGCGTTGACTGTTCCTACAGGCTCGGAAGACTGCAGTTTCGAATTAATATTTTTCGGGAAAACGACGGCCTGGCCGGGGCAATCAGGGCCTTGTCTTTGGACATTCCACAGGTGGAAGAAATCGGTTTTCCGAATGATATCTGGCAGGACATTATCAATCGCAAGCACGGCCTGGTTCTGATGACGGGAATTACAGGCGCAGGTAAATCTACAACCATCGCCTCAATCATTCAGCGAATCAGCGAAAGAAGTGCCGTCAGAATTATGACGGTCGAGGACCCTATTGAATACATCTTTCAGCAGAAACACTCCATGATTTCACAGCGCGAGCTTGGCCGGGACGTCGAATCTTTCAACGAAGGCCTGAAGGAGATGCTCCGCCAGGACCCCGATGTCATATTTGTCGGCGAAATGCGCGATGCCGACACGATATCTATGACGCTTATGGCCGCCGAGACGGGCCACCTGGTCTTCTCCACATTGCACACGAGAGATGCGACCGGCACGGTAACACGAATACTGGATTACTTCCCTTCCGGCAGACAGGCCGAGGTTCGCAATCAGATGTCACTCGGACTGGCCTACATTATAAGTCAGAAGCTCATACCCAAAAAAGACGGCAACGGCAGGATTGTTGCGATGGAGATACTTAACAACAATTTCGCCTGTGCGAACCTGATACGCACGGGCAAAGTCGAGCAGCTTTACTCGCAACTGCAGACCAAAACTCAAAATAAACCCGACGAAAAAATGATAACGCTGGAAAAACATCTGGCCATGCTTGTAAAAGAGGATAAGATTGAGCTGCAGGAAGCCAGAAAGTGGACAAACAACATTAAAAACTTTGTGACCGCTTTGCAGCAGGAGTAAGCCCGGCGTCTTTTATTCTTTAGGTGGAAAAGAGTTTCTTATTTTTTATTGTGCTTTAATCTTATATGGCAATCCAGTTTTTTTGTCCCAATTGCAATGAGATACATGAGCTTGAAAACGCTCAGTCCGGCAAGCGTTCGCAATGTACCAACTGCGGCCAGTTTTTCATAGTTCCCCCTGAAAGTTTCAGGAAGCCCAAAAAAGTTGAGCCGCCCAAAGAAAAGAGCGACCCCATACCCGGCTTTTACCGCGCGGTTTTTGTCGATAATTTCAAACTGTTTTTCGATAAGCAAAACGTTACTTCGCTGGCCTTTGTAATTGCGGTAGTATGCTTTAAATTCTTCGCACCTGGCATTTGCTGTTGCGGATACATAACATTTTTTGCCGTTTGGGGCTGGCTGTTCGGTTTTTACCTCAATATTATTTACGAGACGGCCTTCGGTATAGACAAACTGCCCGAAATTTACCTCGGAACGAGTGTTACATTCTTATGGTATATTCTTAAGCCGCTTTTCCTTTTCTCTTTCACAATGGCCGTCGTCCAATTGCCGGCAATTATTACGATTTTAGTGCTAAAAGAAAAAGGCTATTCGTTCGATAATATCTGGCAGTTGGAATTTGGTTTATTGCATGTCTTTTTTATTCTTGGTTTGTTTCTGTTTCCGGTAGCCATATTGACTGCCTCCGTAGGACAGACAATCACTTATTTCAGGCCCGATTATCTTCTCGCCCCCGTACTTAAAACGTTTGCCCCTTATGTTGTAACGGTCCTGTTACTTATCATAGCAGCTTTTCTTGAAACACGGACAACCCAGTACACCCACGCTTCGTTACCTAAAACCGCTTTCGATTTAATATTGAATCTTGCCGTCCAGTTTGTTGCTATACTCGCAATGCGTTCTATCGGCCTGTTTCACCGTCACTATAGCTGCAACTTCGAATGGTAAATCTTCTTTGCAAATCCCCACTGTGTTGTTGCTTTTCATGTTGCACTTGAATCCCAAGGCCGCAGAGGATAACATAATCTGTGTCCAACATTTGTTGAAAAAAATGTGTAAGAAAGATTTGTGATTTATGGCAATAGTAACTTTACGTGACATCCATGTGGCTTTCGGGCCGGAAGTCGTCCTGGATAAATTGAATCTTCAGCTTCATCCGAACGAGAAAGTGGGCATGGTCGGCGCCAACGGTTCGGGTAAGAGCACTATCCTGAAACTAATCGTCGGTCAGGTCAATCCGGATATAGGGCGGGTAATCAAAAAGAAAGGCCTTAGTATCGGATATTTACAGCAGGAGGCGACATTCAGCGGTGATTATACTGTTTTGGAGGAAATGCACGCCGGCGTGGAAAATCTGCTCAAATTACAGCAGGAGATTCAGACCGTTTCACATGAGATGGAAAACCTGACCGGTTCGGAATTGCAATCAGGGATGAAGCGATACGACCGCCTCTGTCACGATTTTGAAATTGCCGGCGGGTATGAGTATGAAACCAGAATAAATATAACTCTGGCGGGTCTGGGCTTTGAACCCGAACTGCATAACGCCAAAACATCAACGCTCAGCGGCGGTCAGCTATCTCGCCTGGGTCTGGCACAGGTGTTGATGTTAGATACGGATATGCTGCTCCTTGATGAGCCGACCAATCATCTTGATTTGCAGGCAACCGAATGGCTGGAAAAATTCCTGAATGGCTACCGCGGTACCGCCGTCATAATTAGTCACGACCGGAGCCTGCTGGACAAAGTGGCCTGTAAAATCGTTGAGGTGAAAGACCGCAACGCCCGCGTATGGAGCGGCAACTATAGCAACTACGTACAAACAAAAGAAACCGTGCAATTACAGCAGCAGCGTGAGCACGTTAAACGCACCGAAATGGTCAAGCGCACATTGGACTTCATCGCCCGCAACAAAGACCAGGAAGGTATGCGGAAAACAGCTCGCGGCCGAAAAACTATCTTGAACCGTTTGCTCAAAGAAAACCCGGATTTTCTCGATAAGCCCTCCGAACAAAAAACTATCAGCTTTTCATTCGGCAAAGTCGAACGCACAAGCGACCTGGTCTTGCGCTGCGAGGGATTGAGCAAGTCATTTGACGATATGTTATTGTTCGAGGGACTGACCTTTGATGTGCTCGGCGGCGAGCGCATCGGTATCACCGGCCCCAATGGTACCGGCAAAAGTACCCTTTTGAATTTGGCTCTCGGACAGCTTGAGCCGTCCGCGGGAAGCATTCGCATGGGCAAGAATCTGCGGGTTGGTTATCTTGACCAGCACGGTGACGTCCTGGACCCGTCTAAAAGCGTTCTGGACGAAGCTTCGAGTGCTAATCCCGCTTTGTCATCGGAACAGCTGCGCAACCGTCTTGGTGCTTTTCTCTTTACCGGCGATGATGTGTTCAAGTTGTGCAGCGATTTAAGCGGAGGCCAAAGAAATCGCCTTATGCTCTGCAAATTGGTCTTGGCCGAATCCGATGTATTGGTTATGGACGAGCCTACCAACCATCTGGACATTGCCAGCCGGGAAATGCTGGAAGCCGCACTGGGCGATTACACCGGCACAATCATTGTAGTAAGCCATGACCGCTACTTTCTGGACCGTATAGCGGACAAGCTGATAGTGGTTGGTATGGATGCTTTAGGACATCGTTGCCTTGGCGAAACAGAGTTCGTCGGCGTCAAGCCGGTATATTCTTATTACGCATCTTTGGTTCGCGAACGCTTAGAAGCCCGGCATCAGAAATTGAAGTCACGTACTACGGGTCCCAGAAAGCGCCGGCCGGCAAGTGCCGCAAAAAGACCCCGAACCAAAACCCCGAAAGAGTTGAAACGATTTAATAAATACTCTGTCGAACAGATTGAAGAGATGATAATTGAGCTTGAACAGGAACTGGACGATATGAAAGAGTGTTTTGGTGACCCGGAAATCTATAAGAGTCCCGGCCGGCTTGCTCAGTTGCAGAAAGACTTCGATGACAAAACCGGCGAGTTAGACTTGTTGTACAAAGCTTATGAGCATCGCGCGGGTTAATATAATCAATTAAAAAGGGCCTATACCGAATTGGTACAGGCCCCGAGATAGTTAAAACGCCTTCCGTGTTATTCAGGTCTTGCTCAATAATCGAAGACGTTGAATTCCTCTAAACCGGCAAGATAAAGAACTTCTGCCAGCGATAAAGCCTTGTTGTGAATCCGGATATCGTCAAGTGCTCCTTTGAAGTACCTGTCTCCGCCGGTCCCGCCATCGTTGGACCGCGCTCCGATATACGTCTTATACCCGGATGGACTCACTGATGAGCCTGCGGCTATTTTACCTGCCGCATCTAACGCACCATCCAGATAGATGAGCTTCTCACCGTTTTCGGAGTCAAAGATCATGATAATCTGATGCCACTCGTTCAACGGTATGGACGAGGCGGTCGGCATCCTGTACTTGACACCGTCCATATCACTGGTTACACCCATTGTTGTAAAGGACAGCTTGTCGCTCTTGGCATACTGATGCACACTCCAGCCCTGACTGTTCAAAGCTTTGTTGCCTATTATGGAATTACCCATGAATTCCGAACGGGCTCCAATTTTTGCCCACAT
The DNA here is from genome assembly GCA_050049715.1 of Phycisphaerales bacterium. Classification (GTDB taxonomy): domain Bacteria; phylum Planctomycetota; class Phycisphaerae; order Sedimentisphaerales; family Anaerobacaceae; genus NIOZ-UU13. Next base: position 7,246 of record JASFVS010000053.1, on the reverse strand, counting down.
CGATATGCTGAAGCTGCCCGGCAGATTGAACGCGGAATCATTGCCTACACATACACGCTGGTTGGCGCCGTTGAAGCTTATTGCCACGCCTTCCGGCCCTTCGACATAATCCCCGTCGATATATAGTTTTGCCGAACCGTCGCAAACGGTACCGTCGCGTCCGTTGCCGGAGCTGTCTTTGGCGTTGCCCTCCATTTCATAATAAGCGACAAGACCATCTGCGTCGGGGTCTTCCGTCACCCGGTCGCCGAGAAGGTATCGCATCTCACCGGGAGTTACGGCACGGTTGAATATCATAACGTCGTCAATGAGACCGTCCCAGTAACGTCCTGTTGCTTCCGGATTGTCACCAATAAACATACTGGTTGTACTGGTGCCGATTGGTACGGTAGTGGGAGTAGTCCCGTCAAGCACTCCGTCCACGTAAACGTTGATGTTTCTGCCGTCAAACCTTCCGATTACATTGTGCCATTCGCCGAGTTCAAATGCGGTCTCGCCATCGATCGAAGCGGTATCCGGTGCGTTCCAGATAGTAATGCCAAAGTGGAACCTTGGGTCCTCGTTGACGTTACCAATCCTCCATGCGTTTTCGCCCTTGGCGACCGCGGCTTGCCATGCAGTGTTAATCGACCTGAGATTTAACCAGGCGGACACTGTAATTTGTTCGGTCATATCGAATGAAACATCGTTGGAGCAGTCGATATAATCATCCACACCATCTGCATCTAATGCCATTCCAATTATACCTTCGGCAAAGTTAGGCTCGCCCATAAGAACGCCGTCGAGTCCGTTGCCGGAGCTGTCAACCGCATCGTTCTCCAGTTCATAGTGAGCCACCAGGCCGTCAACGCTGGGGTCAGATGGCTTGTTGGTCATCATATACCTGACCGCATTGAGGAACATCTTTTCGCCCTCAGCCGACAGGTTTAATGAGCCGTAATGCAGATTGTCATTGTCTTCCTGGTTACCGGCGCAGAAAAGCATACGTTTGGCCAAAGGTGCCTGTTCTGTGCCCTCATAGAAGTTGACTCCGGTATCCCACTCGGCAATCAGCATGTTCCCGTTATCCGGCCTTGATGCAATCATATGTCCGTTTCCGGCGTTGTTTGCATCCACTAAGAAGCCTGCGAAACCTGAGCCGGCTTCCGGGTCGAACCATACAACCTGACCGTTTGGATCGAGTTCCACGCCGTCGAATATCGGGTGTTCCGGGTCATCCGCCTGCAGGTCATAGTATTCTTGCCTGGCATCGATGCTTGCGCTGTCCACCCACTGCCAGCGGCTGCTGCGTGCAATGTAGTTGCTTAGCAGAATGACCGGCGTTCCGATTTTGTTCCAGATATCCGGTTGATTATGGCCGCCGGAGCTTGAATCCCGGCTTACAATTACCAGGTCGGCCTTGTTAAGTTCCTGGATTAGCTCAGTGCTGAGTTCTCCCTGCCAGGGACCTGTTCCCGCGAGGTTCTTCGGGTATTTGACATCATAGTCCTCGGGCTGAGACATCAGCAGGTCCACCCAGCCCTGGTCATCGGGATCGCCGCCGGGATTAAGTAAATCATGGGCGTCGCTGACCCAGATGATGTCCGGACCGATAGGTGCCGCTTCGAGTTCGACTACAAACACGCGGTCACCCGGTGCCGACGTAAGGACATTGTCTGCAATGCCCCCGGCGCCACTGACGTATGCAGAGCCGTCGGCATAGGGATTCCCACCTTCAATATCATCTCTGATGCCCATTGTCTCGAAGAATGTGACCGGCCCTAAGCCTGAAATACTGGTTATGTCAAAACCGTATTCCGTGTTGGCTGCAAGGACAACCGGTGTATCCAGTGTAACATGGAACCACAGACCCGTTCCGGTTTGGTCATTTGTGACCTCAGCAGGAAGGGCATTCTCCTCTTCGCCGGTGACCTCATAGATTTCACTGGCCAAAACAAACGCATTTGTGTCGGATGCTGCCGGATCTGTAATGCGGATTTGGAGCTGGCTACCTGCCTGCATGGTATACCATGTCTGGTCTATTTCAGTCGTGTAAACAACATGTCGGACCCAGACGCCGGTAACGAGAACTTCTACGTCTCCGGTTAGGAACGTCTGGCCCTGGCCGCCACGGTCATGTGCGATATATGTTGTGGCGTCATTTTCATACGGTGGATTTTCTCCTGTTCCAACATTATTAGGGTCACTTACAGAGCCGATTAAATTTGCGATGTCCAAGTCACCCGGTTCCGGCGCTGTTGGTGAGATTTCCAGCATTGCCGCCTGGACACCGCTTGCTGCACATAGTAGAGCGATACAAGAAATTAGATAAACCAATTTCCTACACATAATAATCCTCCTTTTTAAAATAAAGCAATTGCCCGTGCTTTGGCCACACACCAAAACACGTGTAGTTTTTGGCAGGTATGAATACTTTTAAATTTTAAGATTTTCGCGTATACCTGTCTCATACGACTTATAGAATAGCTGACAATATTTTTCGCACTCACTCTATCTGCCCAGGATAAGTGTTTGCGACTTGCCTTAACCTCCTTCCCTCAAAATTGTTACGTTTATTTGAAATGTAAAAAAGTGTTATTTGTGGAGCATAAAAGTACTATGAAAGTTGTATGTCTTACATAGTACCGATGAATCCTCCTTTACTTAAAATGTACATACAATATGTCAGATGATGAGAATTTGCACACACCTTCCTACATTAATCCAATCCTCTTGAACGTTCACCGTACCATATTGACCGCTTATTTGTCAATAATTTTTTGCTGTTTTAATTGTTAATTAAATGTTAAAAAACGCAGAATTGATTACCCTATGCTATTATTTTCCTGCGTTTTGACAGTTCTGAACATGGGATAGAAAGAAGGCACCTTTTGAAACTGGGAGAGTGATAAAGGATAGCAAATAATTTCCTGTGCTGTTCAGATCGTTTTTCTGCGCGTGGGAACTTTATCTGGAATTACTCGGAACGTACTGTGAGTACAATTAATAAACTTTGTTGGCCGCCCTGTTAAAAATTAAAGATATGTGGTTTGCAAATTCTGCATTCCTCTTCTTTTTGTTCACCACTTGAAGCTTGAGTTGTTCTCCCCCTCTGATAGAATCCATTGCAGGGTATATTCAGATTCCTGCCGTCGGTGAGCTTAACAGAAACCAAATCTGAAAACACGGATGCCCGTCCTGAGGTTTCCGGCGCGCGTATGTTAAGTTTGAGTTCATAGCCGCTGGTGGTTTTTTCGTAGCCTGATACTGTTGCGATGCCCTTGCGTGAGGTTGCCGATACGAGTCCGAAATCTTCATTGTAATTATTGAGTATCTGGATGGACTTGGTAACTGTTTGATTCGGCCTGATGTTTCGAACTACAATCGACTGCGGACTAGACCTGAATCTGGCTAAAGTATTGAGACCTAGGCTAACTGTTCTACATTGTGGATGTGTTGTGTCGATCTCGATACGCCCGTTCAAAACTTGTTCCAGTCTGTTCAAATCTACTACCGGCTGAAGAACGAAACGTGTTGCTTTCATTGAGGGATTGAAGTTCGCCGTTATGCAATTACCGGTCGATTTGAAAGACCGTATTGAAAAAGGCTGGTTGTCTATGCTCGAAATAGTGATTTGCGGACAGCCGGCGTTTTGATGATTCAGAGTAAGGTTAAGATTGCCCGGCTCAGTTTTTATCTTCGATACGACTCTTGCTTGTAAGGCTAATGCAATATTTGGATTTTGTCTGTCGTTGCTTCGTACGATTAATTGTTTGGTAGTATTGCCGTATTCTGATTCGGTATAATATCTTACTTTTATTGTGCCGCTTTCGCCCGGTGCGTATTGTTTTTTTTCTAACAGGAATGGAGTACAGCCGCAGGTTTTTTCGACCTCGCTTATGTACAAGGTGCTGTTTCCGGCGTTCCTGAATCTGAACTCGCAGAGATGATCTGTTCCCGGGCCGACCTCGCCGAAGTGGTGAGTTAGTTTTTCGAATACAATTTTTGGTTCCATTATCTGCATACGCTGTGTGTTCTGAGGAGCCATTCTCGGCTGAGACTGTTGCTGTGTAGGCCAGTGTTGCTGAGTGAACCATTCAGGGCTTAATTCCTGCTGTGTCATAGTTTGCTCTTCACAGCTGGCTTGCGACAGTAAAATACAACTTAAAATCAGGACAGTTAAAGTAACCCGTTTAGGTTTCATATTTTCAATTCCTAAATAACGATTAGACTTTCAGCTAATTGACAGAAAGCTCTTCCTTAAGCTGATAGCATCTTTGAGAACGACTATTAAGATGACCTCCTCTAAGTCCCCTAAGACTTTATTATCTATAATATTATACTCGATTAGGCTCTGAAAGTCAACCTTGTTTTGCTGGGTTTTACCCCTTTTTCTGTGCCGAAATTGCCGCAATATTCGTACTCCGTGGCCTATAATAAATTGTCTCATTTGTGTTAATATCTTTACTTGAAAAGGGATAGGTGGTGGCCCTGAAAACGGGCCTATAAAATTGGCTTTGAAGTCAAATATTTTTAGCGGTTTATTCTTGACGGGCGGGTTTTTAATTGATAATTGATTATCAGGATTTAATTAACTTTAAGGTTGAAAGGAGGCCGTTATGGCAAGGATAGCTTACACCGCAGTTCTCATAGCCTTGTTGAACATATTGGTTGGCTGTCAGTCTGTTAACAGTGGCACAAGTCGCCTTGTACCGGAACGTTCGAAATTATACGGTTCTACCACTGAGGTTAGGGTTGACAGGGCCGGAGAAGCCGATATTGTCGAGCAGCTGGCAATCAATCGCGAAGCGTATAGGCTTGGACTTGATTCACTGGTGAAACACTACAGCAAAGTTGGTGACAACGAGAAGTTTAAATGGGCTAAAAGGGAGTTGGATGCGCTGGATGCTATACCGCAGTATAAATATATTCTTGAGGCCGAAGTTGCCGGGCCGAATTTGAAGGCGAGTATTTCCATACCTGAAGCTAATGTGCTTTTTGAGGATGGTAAGCAGCTTCAAAGAGAGGCCCAGTCGCTTCTTATTATTACGAATAATGATTTCTTGCGTCTGGCTCTGGATAGATATGACCTGCTCATAAAGAGATTCCCTACCAGCGACAAGATTGACGATGCGGCATACGAGGCCGGTCAAATCTATGAGAGTTTCAGGGATTACTCAATTGCTCTTTTATATTACCAGAGAGCTTATGAATGGGATCCCGATACGATTCACCCCGCAAGGTTCAGGGCGGCACGCATTTTAGATAAGCGTTTGCACCGATATGACGAAGCGCTTGAGCTTTATAAAATGGCCGTCAAGGAGGAAGGTATGTACGGGGAGCATGACCATTGGAGGAGATTTGCTGAACAGCGGATAGTAGATTTGTATGGAACCGGAGACGTAGAAAAATAATGTCGCTGTAAGTTTAAGATAAAAGTTTTTAGATATAAGCCCGGGCCTGACTGGACATCAGGCCCGTTTTTTTATGTAATAAAAAAGAGATGACACTGTTATTCGAACAAAAAGTGAGTGATTTTATAAAAGCGAACGGGCTTTTAGACTCCGCTGACAAAGTGCTGTTGGCTGTTTCGGGCGGAGCGGATTCGACGGCGCTTTTATTTGCAATGCAGGCTTTGAGCGCTGCGGATGTTTTCGATGCAGAACTGTTTTGTGCTCATATAAATCATCAATTGAGAGGAGCGAACGCCGACTCGGATGAGGATTTTGTTATCACACAGGCGAAGGAGTTAAATTTACCTGTAATAACAAAACGGATCGACGTACGCGGCTATGCCGACTGTAATAAACTTTCGATTGAAACTGCCGCCCGAAAGTTACGGATTGAAAGTCTGCTTGAAATCGCACGCGCTAATAATTGCCGATGTATTGCAACCGCGCATCATAAAAATGACAATGCCGAAACCATTCTCCAGCGCTTAACTCGCGGCACAGGCTATCGAGGACTTGGAGGGATTTGGCCGATTCGGATTTTTAAAAATGAATTTAAATTCATAAGACCGTTACTCTGTGTAAGCCGGGACGAGATTATCGAGTATCTGAAAAAACGAAACCTGAAATGGTGCCATGACCATACAAATACCGATTGCACGTACAGGCGAAACTTTATTCGACATCGTTTGCTTCCGGCCTTACAAAAAGATTGTAAGGGCTCGCTAATCGAGCAATTGTCGGGACTTTCCGAATACGCTCGAAGATTTCATCAACAACTCTGCCAACAATCAGATGAACTCTGGCCTGAGGTTGCTGATTGTGATGAACAGCAAATAATTCTGGATTTGAATATTCTTTCAGCTCAACCTCCGCCGGTAATTATTGAGCTTGTCCGTAAAAGTCTGGCTTTGCTCGGCTCCGGCGAAAAAGATATAACGCAACTCCATTACGAAAATATACTGCACTTGATAAAACAAAACATAAGCGGCAAAAAATTAGAGCTGCCGCACGGTTTCATAGTCCAGCGGGAGTACAACAAATTAATTTTCAAAAGAGATAAAGAAGAAACTAACATCGATACTTCAATCGGTGAAAGTGCAGAACTAAAAATTCCCGGAAAAACAACTTTTGGTGAATATTTGATTGAGGCGAAAATAATTGAGGCCGACAGCAGTGATTTTGAAAAATTCAAAAACGAAAAAACCGAGTTTGTTGAGTGGTTTGATTTGGACAAAATTAAGCCGCCTTTGTTTGTTCGCTTTAGGCAGACTGGTGACAGGTTTGTCCCCTTTGGCCTGGATAAAGAGAAAAAGGTTGGCAAATTTCTGACCGCTGCGCGAGTGCCCGGACACATAAGGCAAAAAATCCTTATTGTCTGTGATAGTGAAAAAATAATCTGGGTTTGGCCGGTTAGAATTAGTGAGCAAATCAGAGTTGCTGGCGAAACCCGAAAAATACTTCAATTGCAGATAACTAATTCTGCGTTGACATCTTGAATAAGTCACAAAGGCCGGGCCTGATTGACCCGGCCTTTTGTTTTTTATGCATATAAAATTTACTGTGGCAGATTCTCCTGCGCCACATCTTCAACATGCAGGTCGCCGTAAATTACGCGCCAGGTCTCTGAGTCTGCAGGCTGATACCAGAAGATGGCAGCATCCGCATCGCCAAGCTTAACGCCATTGCCTGCATAATGCCACTGGCCCTGACCCTTGAAGAGTCGAATAAACAGCAGATGCCGTCCCAATTTCATCCCCAATTCCAATTCTTCCTCATCGGATAAGCCAAGCTCTTCTATTTTCTGTTCTAATTCG
>JASFVS010000052.1:0-12609 GCA_050049715.1 Phycisphaerales bacterium | reverse complement strand
CAAAGGTGAAGATGGTACACCCTGCACAAGAGGTTCATCGAAGGGAGCAAATATTCCCTTATAACTTGTCATAACAATAACATGGTCTTTTTCTGGAGAAACTGCTGTTGTTGAGAAGCTGTTAGAAGGTAGATGGGGAGGATAATAACCATAACAAGTTGGTCCATATCCTCCATACCAACGTCCCTTGTGAGTTTCATAAGGCAGAGAAGCTTGCCAAAATAGAAAGACCTTATCACTTTCTGCAATAATACCTTGGATTTTAAGAGTTCCAAGATTAATAAAAGTATACGGAACGAGCCAATTTGTGGAACCATGTAGTTTAAATAATTTCCAGTTATTTGCAAGAGTGGGTGCTGAATCCACTTTTTCCTTCCATTTGCCATCGAAGAACGCACTAAAACCTATGCCATATCCATCATTTGGTGTCCAAGCTCCACTGGTTGCTAAAGCTTTATCAATAAGAGTGTCCCAATTGAAAGTTATAAAGATATCTTCTGGGCTACAGAACTTCAGAAGTTCGCTGTAAGCCGAATAGGAAGAACCATCTTGGGCTTCATTTATTACGTTTGTGAAAATAAAGTTCATATTAGTAAAGACTGTTGAAAGGGCTGTACTTTTTTCGAACTCATCACGAGTTAATTCATTTTTTTCTTTCTTTTCCCTTAATTCATTTATCTCCGTTTCTATTGAGGTCATGAATTGCTCAATATCCTCTGTCCATTCGGCAGCCTGTAATGGATGGACTCCACGGTAATTATGCAAATAAGATAAGAATGGACCTATGTGGGCATTAAATCCGTCGGTAGTAGGTAACCTGTGCATGGCCTTGAAAAAATCCTTTGCCAACGGCATATTGACGCCACGAGTATTCAAAGCATAGTGGTGAGATGCTCCTGCCCCAAACAACCATAAAGTACGTTTTTTGCCTTGGAGCACTTTAAATCGGTCTCTCGTTGAAAGATTATTCCACAAGAAACGGTAGAAATTGTCTTCGGTCAATTCTTTTACATCCACAATCATTCCCCTGAAAATTCCTGCTTCCTATAAAATTTATATCTCTTATCTCGCTGCGTGTTCATGGTGTCCGCATTACGCCTTTTGGGGAAGGATAACAGGGAACTTGACGGTGGTCAAGTTAATTTAGAATTGTGAATTTTGAATTACGAATTTAGAATGAAGAATTGGGTAAAAGGGGAAAAATCTTTATTGTTGGTTATATAAATTGCTAAAAATTGTTGACAGGAATTTTAACTTATATGAGATTGATAAATATATTTTGAAAAAAGAGAGATGAACCGAAACTTGTGAATTAGTTACGAGGTGTTTAATTATGCCGGAAATGATTCTTTTAAGGCATGGGGAAAGTGTATGGAATAAGGAGAACAGATTTACAGGCTGGACTGATGTTGATTTATCATCAAAGGGCATAGAGGAGGTTAAGAAGGCGGCGGAACTTTTGAAAAATGATGGTATTACTTTTGATATTGCATTCACATCTGTATTGAAGAGAGGGATAAGGACGCTATGGATTGTTCTGGACGAGATGGACCTGATGTGGATACCTGTTTATCGTTCATGGCGATTGAATGAAAGACATTATGGTGCCTTACAAGGGTTAAATAAAGCCGAAGTAGCGGCAAAGTATGGGGAGGAACAAGTGCTAAAATGGAGAAGAAGCTATGATGTCAGGCCTCCTGCGCTTGAGAGGAGCGACCCAAGATACCCGGGAAATGACCCAAAGTACAGAGATTTAGACCAAAAGGATATTCCTTTTACAGAATCGCTGAAAGATACGGTAATTAGATTCGTCCCGTATTGGCATGAGGTGATATCACCGATTTTAAAAACCGGAAAGAAGGTACTAATAGCAGCACACGGCAATAGTCTGCGCGCTCTGGTTAAACATCTTGACGGAATTTCCGACGAGGAGATTACGAAGCTGAACATTCCAACCGGAATACCTCTTCTTTATAATCTGGATAAAAATCTTAAACCACTTCACAGCCACTATTTAGGAGATCCAGAAGAAGTAAAGCAAGCTATTCAGGTAGTCAAGAACCAAGTGAAATCTGGTAGATATAATGCAGAAAAATAATTTTGAATAACAGAGACCTTATCCATAGCAATATAAAAACGCAGAAATCACAAAGTAATTTTCTCCTTTGTCTCTATATGCGGAGAAAACTAAAGGCCACCGATTCAGAGCATGGTTTTGAGATAAATGGTGCCAAGTATCGCACCCTACTCGATGTAAATCCGAAATTCTAAGCACGAAATCAATGACCCCTCGACTCCGCTCGGGGTGAAGAAGCGTTACGGTGGGGCAAGCTGCCACCCTACATTCTGGGGGAAAATATTTATTGGAGGTGGGGCAAATTGCCGAAAATTGTTGACAGGCAGGTATAATTTTAGTATAATGCCGTCGTGTTTGGGTGAAAACACTCAAATGCGACCCTGAGACATCCTGTGTGGGATGGTTACGGGATTATGGCAGGATTTAGAATCTCGGATGATTCGGCCGTCTTTCGAGTGAAAAGACGGTTGGCTCGCCGGGGGAGTCCAGAAGGCCATAGTTGAAGGTTCTCGAAGATGAGAGCCGCCGGAATGACAGTAGGGTTTACATTTGGCCGGTATGTATGTGGGCAAGTAAACCCGTAGAAAGTTTATCAGGAAAATGGAAAGAAGATGGAATCCAAATCTCATGCGTTGGCCGGCCCGGCCGCGGCAAATTCCCCAATTAAGACAGGTGCTCAAATTGTTGTCGATACGCTTATCGAACAGGGTGTCGATACGGTTTTCGGGTATACAGGGGCGAAGGTTCTGCCCTTGTTTGACGCATTTTACTCAGTGTGCAGGGGGGCGCCGAGCGTTTATCAGGAAAGGAAAAAGATGAAGTCCAAATCTCGCACTTCGGCCAAACCGGCCGGGAAAATCACCGTTAAAACAGGCGCACAAATTGTTGTCGATACGCTCATCGAACAGGGTGTCGATACGATGTTCGGCTATACCGGTGGTGTGGTGCTGCCGCTGTTCGACAAGCTGTATGATGCGCCGATTAGATTTATAGTTCCGCGACATGAGCAGGGCGGCTGTCATATGGCCGACGCATATGCCCGCGCCAGCGGAAAAGTTGGCGTAATGGTGGCGACGAGCGGGCCGGGGGCGTGCAATTTAGTGACCGGTCTTGCTACGGCGATGATGGACTCGGTCCCGATGGTTGCTTTGACGGGGCAGGTCCGTACGGAGCTTATAGGTAACGATGCGTTTCAGGAGGCCGATACTACGGGCATTACCCGTCCGGTTACGAAGTATAACTGTATTGTTAAAGATATTAAGGACCTGGCGCGTACGGTTCGGGAGGCGTTTCATATTGCTTCGACGGGGCGGCCCGGGCCGGTGCTGATTGATTTGCCGGTTGATGTGTCGGTTTCTAAGTGCAGCGTTGGCGACTCAAAAGAAATGAAGCTGCCCGGCTATCGGCTTCGGGCCAAAGGGCATGCGAGACAGGTATCGGTGGCCGCGCAGGCGATAAATAAGTCGAAGCAGCCGGTCCTTTACGTCGGCGGCGGGGTCATAATTGCAAACGCGAGCAAGGAGCTGAGAGGGTTTGCCGAGAAAGCGAATATTCCAGTTACGATGACGCTTTTGGGGTTGGGCAGCTATGACCAGACAAGGCCGGAATCGCTCGATATGCTTGGGATGCATGGGACCGCTTATGCCAACTATGCGGTGCAGGAATGTGATTTGTTGATTGCCGTCGGGGCACGCTTCGATGACAGGGTTACGGGCAAGCTTGCGACGTTTGCTCCGAATGCGAGGATAATCCATATAGATATCGACCCTTCGAGCATATCGAAGAACGTTGGCGTTGATATTCCTGTTGTCGGTGACGCCAGACATATACTGAGCCAGCTTGCCAAAGAGGTCGAGCACCAAGAGAGAAAAAGATGGTTCAATAAAATCGCCGAGTGGAAAGAGAAATTTCCGCTTCGGTATGATAAAAATTCGTCGATGGTCAAACCGCAGTATGTTATCGAAGAGCTTTATAATCAGACCGGCGGCAAGGCGATTGTAACGACAGGTGTCGGTCAAAATCAGATGTGGGCCGCTCAGTTTTATCGGTTTAGCAGGCCCAGGCAGTTTATAAGCTCGGGCGGGCTGGGGACGATGGGGTTCGGCTTGCCGGCCGCGATAGGCGCGCAGATAGCGAAGCCGAAAGAGACGGTTGTAGATATAGACGGCGAGCACAGCTTTAATATGACAATGACCGAATTGGCCACGGCGGTCGAGCATGAGCTGCCGATAAAGGTTTGCATTTTGAACAACGGATATATGGGAATGGTTCGGCAGTGGCAGGAGCTTTTTTACGGTAAGCGGTATTCAAAGAGCTATCTCAAGAATCCGGAATATGAGGCCATTGCGAATGCGATGGGGGCAGTCGGGATGACCGTCGAGAAAAAAGAGGATGTTCCGAAGGTTATTAAGAAAATGCTGGCGGAAAAGAGGCCGTGCGTTGTTGATTTTAGAGTCGAGCCGGAAGAGAATGTCTGGCCTATGGTCCCTGCGGGGAAGAGTATCGACGAAATGGACGGGCTTGATATTTTGGAGAGTATGGCGTAGAGCCTTTTAGTGACTGATTACTTGTCTTTTCAGGATACTGAATACAAGATACGAGGATATAAAAATGAAGCATATAATAAGCGCTTTAGTCGAGAATAAGCCGGGCGTTCTTGCTCATGTTGCGGGGATGTTTGCGGCGCGGGCTTTTAATATCGATTCGCTGGTTGTCGGCCGGACCGAAGACCCGCAGTTAAGCCGGATGACGATTGTGGTTATCGGTGACGACAGAGTTCTGGAGCAGGTCCGAAAGCAGCTGGCTAAAATTGTACCCGTTGTTAAGGTGCAGGACTTTGTAGGCCAGCCTGTTGTGGCGCGGGATTTGATGCTGATAGCGATATCCGCTCCGCCTGAGAGACGTTCTGAAATCCTGTCTTTGATAGAAATGTTCAAGGGCAAAGTTGTCGATATCGGTCAGAAATTTGTTATGGTCGAAGTCAGTGGGCCTGAAAGGAAGATTGAGGCCTTTATTAACGTGTGCAAGCCTTATGGAATTAAGGCCGTGGCCAGAACCGGTACGATTGCAATGCCTCGGTATGCGAAAATGGAGCCGTGAGCGGGTCTGCACGCGCTGATTTGTCCACATATTAAATTACTTGCCTAATTGCCGGATTGTCATATAATGCACAGGTATGAAGTCCAGCCTCAGATGATTCGGAAGTTTCGCTGAAATGGGGACGGATTTTGAGTTTTTTATTAAAAGTTAAGAAATTGGAAATTTACGGAATAGTGATTCCTGGAACACAAATAGTGTAAGGAGAGTTAAAATTATGGCAGCAAAAATATATTACGAAAAAGATGCTCCGATAGACCCGTTAAAAGGTAAAAAAGTGGCGGTAATCGGTTTTGGCAGTCAGGGCCATGCGCATAGTTTGAATCTGCGCGACAGCGGCGTTGATGTAGCCGTTGCGGAACTGGAAGCTACGGATAATTATAAGCTTGCGAAAGAGCACGGCTTTAAGCCGACCGATATAAGAACGGCGGTAAAAGATGCGACACTGGTTATCATGACTGTTCCCGATGAGATTCAGGCGAAGGTTTATACCGAACACCTTGAGACCAGCCTGGTGGCGGGACAGACCCTCGGCTTTTGTCACGGCTTTAATATTCACTTCAAGTATATTGTGCCGCCAGCGAGCATTAACGTTGTTATGGTTGCTCCGAAAGGGCCCGGACATCTTGTTCGCAGTGAGTTTGAGAAAGGCGGCGGTGTTCCGAACCTTATAGCCGTCGAGCAGGATGCGACGGGCGATGCCAGGCAAATCGCTCTTGCCTGGGCGAACGGAATCGGCGGCGCCCGCGCTGGTATTATCGAGACGACGTACAAAGAGGAAACGGAAACCGATTTATTCGGCGAACAGTGCGTTCTTTGCGGCGGCCTGACGTCGCTTATCAAGGCCGGCTTTGAAACGCTGGTGGAGGCCGGATACCAGCCTGAGATTGCCTACTTCGAATGTATGCATGAGGTCAAATTGATAGTTGACCTTATGTACCAGGGCGGGATGAGCTATATGAGATACAGCATTTCCAATACCGCCGAGTACGGTGATTTGACGCGCGGGCCGAGAATTGTTTCCGATAAGGCCAAGGCCGAGATGAAAAGGGTGCTCTCAGAGATTACTTCCGGCGAATTCGCCAAGGAATGGGTCGAGGAATACAAATCAGGACTTAAAGAGTTCGACAGGCTGTATAAAAAAGATTACGGCAGCCAGCTGGAAACCGTCGGAAGAGAATTACGCAAGATGATGAGATGGATTGATTCGAAAGAAGTCTAAAACGGAATATGTGTCTTGTGATTTATTGTTCGGAGCGTAAAGTTTAAGGCTCAGGGGAGAATTCTCATGAGGCAGACGAAGTCGACGCGAATAGCGCTGGTTAATTGCCGATTGGCGATAAAAAGTTGCAAATCGGTGTTTACAAGGTGTTTTATCTCTGTTTTGCTTTTTGTTGTATTGATTGCCGGGTGTTCTTATATATCTCCCTGGGCTGGTGGTCCAACTGCCTTTGAAGACAAGCTTTCAGCTCCTTATGACCATATCCAGGTTAAAAGAGGTATCATTCACGATGCCGTGCCCAAGATACAAAGGTTGAATGAAGAAGAGTTTGCGCCCTATCTTGCACGAAATGAGCTGATTAGCCATAGTGAGAACGTTGTAGTTTCCCTCGGACAAAGCGAAGACGGTTTCAGGAACTGGTTCAATATGGTTACTTTCCATAAGAACGAATTGAGCGTGGAACGAAAATATTTCTTCTTCGTAAATGATAAAACCAGAAGCTTTCAGATAAAATCCGGCAGGGGTCTCAGGTTCGACTGTGAAGCGGTGTTGGGAAAGGAAGCGTTTGTGGGGGGAGAGAAATCCGAGAATGCGAGACGAATTTCGGTATTAAAGAACATCAGGGAAAACCTGCAAAAGGACATGGATGAACTTGGCGACGAGGACGACTCGCCCGACCAGGGAAATCAAATGCTCGAAATTTGCAGGTTGCTTATCAATCAGACATTCGAGGTAATTTTACGCAAGCTGGAAAACTCACCGATACAGGCAACGAGGCTAAGCCAGAGCGGTGGTGTCGAGTTCGAGCATATTAATTTCGATAAGGGCAAAATCCAGATGTTTATAAGGGGGGATGTTGCCACGGTTAACATCCGCCTGGGTGCTTTTGCGGACAGGATAGACGACGCTCGATTGAGAAGTTTGAAAAGAGCGAGTCGTAAGCCGAGTTTTGTACCCCGCCGCTATTAGCGACGGGTGGCGACCATTTATCTTGACCAACTGTTACCAGCTGGCTCTTTAGCGACCTACCCGCCGGCTGAGCGGTAAGCTTAACCGCTCAAACCCGGGCCGAGTGACCGGCTGCTTGGTCTTGCAGGCGGTGGGGTTTACCCTGCCGACATCGTCACCGATGCCGCGGTGCGCTCTTACCGCACCATTTCACCATTGCCTGTGTTCCAACGAATTGGAACCATCGGCTGTGTATTTTCTGTGGCACTTTCCCGCGGGTCGCCCCGGGTGGCCGTTAGCCACCACCGTGCCCTGCCCTGCTCGGACTTTCCTCCGGTTTGTAAAAAAACCAGCGATCGCCTGACCCACTCTTTTCATTAACTTTTTAATGTGCTCTCAGTTAATCTCGATATCAACTGCGAAATATTATAATAAAAGTTTGTCTTATTTTCCATAAATTTGTGGTGGCCCTGCAAATCTTAAGGATTACTTGTCCGGTGATTGCTTTGAGATTTCGAAGTGTTTTTTAAAGTTTTTGTCGTCTGTCTTGGGGAAGTCTCTTCTGAAGTGAACACCTCGGCTTTCCTTCCGCGTTTCGGCTGACTGGGCCATAAGCAGGCATACGGTGAGCATATTCTGGCATTCCCAGCCTCCGGGCGAATCAAAAACTTTGTCCATTACATATCGCTGCCAGAATTTGATAATCTCATGAGTTTCGACGAGTGTTGGCCCCCATCGCGTTATGCCGACGTTTCTCCACATAAGTGCCCGAAGTGAATTTCTAACATCAACGGCGTCCAGGCGGGTACGGTCCGAATGCGGTATTTGATATTTTATCGAGGGATATTTAATATGGGCGGTATCCGCCTTTGTGTTTTGTGAGACCGCCCGCCCGGCTATTTTGCCGAATACTAATCCTTCGAGCAGGGAATTGCTGCCGAGTCTGTTTGCTCCGTGTAGGCCGGTGGAGGCTATTTCTCCGCAGGCATAAAGATTTTCAATACTTGTTTTGGCGGAACTGTCGGTTTTAACGCCTCCTATCATATAATGTGCACTTGGCCGGACGGGAATCAGGTCGTGACTGATATCTATATCGAAGCTTTCAAGCAGCTCGTTAATTTGCGGGAATCTTTGTGCGAAAAACGTTCTGTCGAAATGTCGAACGTCCAGATATACGTGAGTCGATTCGGTTTTAAGCATCTGGGACAAGATAGCCCGGCTGACGATATCACGCGGTGCAAGCTCGGCGGCTTCGTGATAGTCCTTCATAAAACGCTCGCCTTTGTTATCCACGAGCACCGCCCCTTCGCCCCGGAGCGTTTCGGTAATCAATGCCCGCGTGGCGCCGGCGATATAGAGTGTAGTCGGGTGAAACTGTACGAACTCCAGGTCCTGCAATACTGCGCCCGCTCTGTAAGCTATAGCGATGCCGTCGCCTGTTGCAACTTCGGGATTTGTGGTTTCACGGTAGAGCCGTCCGGCTCCGCCGGAGGCAAGAATTGTATTGGCGGCCCAGATTATCTGCGGGCCTCTGCGATTGTCGTGGCCTACAATTCCCAAGCACTTATTATCATTGTTTGTGAGTAAATCGATGGCGTAAAAATTCTCTAATATTTTTATGTTCGAGATTTGTTTAACTTTGTTCGTGAGTGCTTTTGCAATTGCCCGGCCGGTTTCATCGCCGTGAGCGTGGGCGATACGAGGATGACTGTGCCCGCCTTCGAGCGTTATGGCGATATGGCCGTCAATCAGGTCGAATTCGGTGCCCCAGCGGAGTAATTGGTCCACCAGTTCCGGCCCCTGGCGAACGACCAGCTTGACTATATCTTCGTTGCATATACCGCAGCCTGTTTTAAGGGTGTCTGCGATGTGCGATTCGAATGTGTCCTTTTTGTCGAGCACCGAGGCGATACCGCCCTGGGCTTTGGCGGTATTACTGTTTTCGAGGGTGCCTTTACAAACTATGATGACGTTGCAGTGCTCAGCTGCTTCGATGGCGGCGCGAAGGCCGGCAATGCCTCCTCCTATCACCAGGCAATCGGTAAATAGCTGGTGCGTGGAGATAGAATCGATGTTTACCAAATAGCGTCTGGGTTCCTGCCTGTCAGTCATAATCTTTTTTACCTTTGTTTGTACTTTTTAAGCTACCGTTGAGGTTTGGCGGCCTCCGGAGTATTTGGATCTGTGGTTTTTACACGGGATAATATGGTTTCATCGGCGAATAATCTGTTGTCGTTGGCATACTTGAGTACGAAGGACTGGAGATCTTTAGTAGATGCCGTCAGAACGAGTCTGTCCTCAATTATAGTGTGCTTTACTGCGTTGGGGTCTGTTTTGAGCAGTTCTTTCGTCTTATTATCTTGTGTTAATCGAAATTTTAACTGAGGCTCAATGGAGTCAACTTTTATAAATGTATGAGCAGGTATTAAGAACATATCGTTGAAAAGCAATTTTCCTTCGTTCGGGTCGTCCGATTCAACTAAAACTGGGCTAAGGTCTAAAAAGAGTTGGTCCTGCAGTTTAACCAAGTACGCAACAAATAATCCTTTTTCTTCTTCATTTTCGGTAATAAGCAAATTATAGGCATTTTTCGGCTTATCCATACGTGTGAATTCCCATGTGGCTTCAGGCTTTTCGGGATTTTCAGTCCAGGTACCAAGCAGCTTTGCATCGAACATCACATCCTTTTCGGTATGGAGAGAATGGAGGGACATTACAGGAATGCAGCCGCCTAACATAGCTGCTAACAGATAAAAAAGGAGTTTTTTGATTTTCATTCTAATGACCTTTGTTAAACACTGCTTATGCACTGTTTATTTTAATCGAGCATTGTTCGTCAATTACATTTGTGAAAGTCGTATATTCTGCTATTCTCGATTCTCAATTAAAAATTGTCAATTGCAAACAGAGCTAAAAACCGATAGATTGCAGGGTTTATAACTTAAAAAGGCAATAGAAAGGTCGATTATGCCTGATTTGAGCTTTTGGGGGTGGTTTGTAGTTGCGTTATGTGCGGTTATGGTCGGGGTTACGAAGACCGGAATTCCGGGTATTGGGATCCTGGTGGTGCCGTTAATGGCGAGCGTCCTGCCGGCTCGCAGCTCTGTTGGAATTCTGCTCGGCATTCTGATACTGGCTGATTTATTCGCGGCGGGCTATCACCGGCGTAACGCCAAGTGGGGCCATGTGCTGCGGCTTATACCGGCGGCCTTTGCAGGTATCGTGACGGGATATTTTGTTCTGAAGGCGGTTGACGATAAGTTGCTTAAGCCGATTATAGGCGTAATAGTTTTGATAATGCTTGGTATCAATTACTGGCGTACGAAGGCTAAAGGCAAAGATACGCCGATTCCGACACAATGGTGGTTTGCGGTCGGGCTTGGTTTCGTGGCGGGAGTTACGACAATGATGGCCAATGCGGCCGGGCCTGTCATGATTATTTATCTTTTGGCCATGCGATTGCCTAAAGTTGAGTTTGTGGGAACGAGCGCATGGTTCTTTTTCGTTATTAACTGGCTCAAAGTGCCGTTCAGTGCAAAACTTAATTTAATGACCTTGGCGACTGTTAAACTTAATTTAATAATGCTGCCGTTCATTGCGATTGGAGCGGTTGCGGGGATATTTTTTCTCAAACGAATTCCGCAGAAGGCATTTAACGCAGTTGTTCAGATTTTGGCCGCCGCTGCCGCAATTAAGCTTTTATTTTAATTATCATACAACCGGGGTGACGAACCGGCAGAATTAGTTTGCAAAAACGCGCTCTAAAGACGATGATTACAGCCATGAGTGGACGGGAGAAGAAAGATAAATTTGCCGCTGGTCGGCAGCGGATGATCAGAAGTGATCTGAGGGGGCGGGACATAACCGATGAGCGTGTGCTTAAGGTGATGGCCGAGGTTCCGCGGGAGGAATTTATACTGACCTCGCATAAGGCGCAGGCTTATAACGACGGCCCGCTGCCTATCGGGCTGGACCAGACTATTTCTCAGCCGTATATTGTTGCCCTGATGACCCAGGAGCTTCGAATTAGTCCGGATAGTGAGGTTCTGGAGATTGGAACGGGCAGCGGGTATCAAACAGCGGTGTTGAGCAGGCTGGCGAAGAAGGTATATACTATAGAAAGATTCACAGAGCTTTCCAAGTCGGCACAGGCGGTGCTGGATGAGTTAGATATAGATAATATTGAGTTTTATGTTGGTGACGGCAGTTGCGGCTGGCCGAGTGACAGACTGCCGCCATCGGGATGCTTCGACAGGATTCTGGTTACCGCCGCGGTGCCGAAGATGCCGGAGCCTTTAATAGAGCAGCTTGCTGAAAATGGATTGATAATCGCTCCTGTTGGTTATGTAAATGTGCAGGAGCTGGTGATTGGTGAAAAAAGAACGAGCAAATTTATTGAGAGAATCATTTGTGACGTTCGGTTTGTAAAACTGGTGGGTGAGTATGGGTTTGAAGGATAACAAGGTTTGAAGACAGAGGGCCAAAAACCTGATAGTAGAATTGCTTTGTCTATGCCGGTGCAGTATCTCAAGGGAGTCGGGCCTGCGAGGGCGAAGACCTTTGCGCAGTTGGGCGTTGAGACGGTCGGGGATTTATTGGAGTATTTTCCGCGTGACTGGAATTTTATACCCGAGCCTGTAAAGATAGCTCAAATGCAGCCGGATGAGGAAGTGGCCGTTATCGGTATGGTCGAATCGACGGACTACCAGAGTTTTCGCAGGCAGCCGATATTCGAAGCTCTAATCAGTGACGAGACCGGAGTATGCAGGGTTATATGGTTTCACGGTGGTTATCTTCGAAATCAGTTGGAGCCCGGCCAGGTAATAATTGCGTCTGGCAAGGCCACCCTATACAAACATCAGTTGCAGTTGACCAATCCGAAGTTTATCGTGCTCGATGAAGAGCGCCCTTATTCGCCGGAGTATTTCAGCGGCGGTGTATATCCGGCCTGCAAGGGGCTGAGCAGCAGGCAAATTAAAAGGGTAATCAGCAATGTACGCAAGGCTGCCGACAGGCTGGTTCCCGAATTTTATGACAAGAGCTTTCTTAAACAGGCACATCTTGTCAGCAGGAAAGATGCATTCAAATGGATTCATCTGCCGCCCGATGAAGAGAAGCTGGCGCGGGCAAAGCGCAGGTTAAAATATGATGAGCTGTTTCTGATGCAGTTAGGCTTGGCACTTCGCAGGTATAAGGTTCAGCATTTTTCGACGGCCATGCCGTGCGCCTGTACGGAGAAAATCGACCGCCGGATAAGGAAGCGCTT